>NJEH01000013.1 GCA_002254595.1 Thermofilum sp. ex4484_15 | reverse complement strand
GACCTCTCTACGGCTATTCTCAATTTGTGTGCAGTACATCGCTTATTGAAGCTTCTTCCATAGCCCTAGGTATTACCCTAAGCCCTTAGGAGCCTCCAGCTGTTTCGAAAAACCCTCCCTAGCTTAGATAGGCGGGTTAATTAAATTAAACTTCGTTAAGTAAATGAAGAAATAAATATAAATGAAATTAAAGGTCCTTTTAAAACTCTACCATTACCTTCCTTACCACATAAGCCGTATTAATTCGGCGAGGATAAAATTAGTGTAAGGTTGGCGAAAGCGCTTAATACCGTGGGGTGCAGGACTGTGGGGTCTACATCAGAAATAAAGTATAAACCCATAGGCATTATCCATACACCCTTTAAAGAGCCCATGGGAACGCCTATACAACCTACGGCCGCTAAAGGCGTTAAGGGATGGGTTGAGGTATTTCCGGAGTACGCCGAAGGGCTGGAGGACCTCGAAGGGTTCTCCCATATAATCTTAATATACCATTTCCACTTAGTTAAAAGGGCGCTATTAAAGGTAAAGCCATTCATGGATGACCGAGTACATGGGGTTTTCGCTACGCGATCCCCCAGTAGGCCTAACCCTATAGGTATTTCAGTAGTACGCCTTATAGGAATTAAAGCTAACGTACTATACGTCAGCGACGTAGATATCGTAGATGGGACCCCCCTACTCGATATTAAACCTTACGTACCGGAATTCGACGTAAGGGAAGTAAAGAGGATAGGGTGGCTTAAGGGGAACGTACATAAGCTCCCTAAATCGAGGGACGACGGAAGGTTCGTTAAGTAATTTAGATCGGGCGTACGTTAATTGCCGATTACTACCCTTAGAATACGACCTCCTAACCAGCGTAAACGTTTTTACGACCTTCCTTCATCTTAAGTAAGGGATTAAAATTGGGGGAAGGGGCTGAAATAAAGGCCTTAAAGGCCATGGAGGAGATAGGCAAGTACATAGCTTCGGCACGTAAGGTTATGGACCTTAAGCAAGTAAGCGAAATGATGGAAATGCTAGTGAGTACTTACCAGAATTCGAAGAAGGTATTAATAGTGGGAGCTGGGCGTTCCGGGCTAGTAGGTAAGGCGTTCGCTATGAGGTTAATGCACCTAGGCTTTAAGGTTTACGTACTAGGGGAGACCATTACGCCTAGGGTAGAGGAAGGGGATTTAGTAATCGCTATCTCGGGCTCCGGCTCCACGGAGCTGGTAGTAGCTACCGCTAGGATAGCTAAGAGATTAGGGGCTAAAATAATCGCTATAACCTCCTTCCCTAACTCCCCCTTAGGGAAGGTAGCGGATCACGTAATATACGTACCCGGTAGATCCAAGATATCTAAGGAGAAGGATTACGTAATTAGGCAAATTCTAGGCCTCCACGAACCCTTGGCCCCCTTAGGTACGCTATTCGAGGATACGGCCATGGCCTTCCTGGACGGCGTAGTTACCGGTTTAATGGAGAGGTTAGGTAAGAGCGAGGACGAAATGCTTAAAATGCACGCTAACGTAGAACTACCTTAAATAAGTTAATTAGTAAGTTATTAAATATTTCCCATAAGGTGTTTAAAGTGGGTAGGAAAAGGTTACCTTCTACTATAAATAGGGCCATAAACATCTACAGGTTGTTACTATCCTTAAAGGAACCTACCTCGACCCCTGAACTACTTAAAAAGGCCTTAAATACCATACCCGGCATAGATTACTCATCGCTTTACCAGGGGTTAAGGTTGTTAAGGAATAAGGGGGTAGTGGAGCAGAAACCTTACGGTAAGACTTCCTATTGGAAGGTGGTGAAGGTACTAAATGAGGAGGAACTTAGGGAGATACTTTCCAAGTAATTAACTACCTATAACCTAACCTTAATAGCGCCATTTTAGTTAATTCCTTAAAGTTCGTCTCCAAGGCACTACCGTGGCCCGGGGCTATGAGCCTAACATCCAAGCCCATTAACTTAAGTAGGGATTTCCTTAAGAGGTCCTTATCCCCTGTCGGTAGGTCGACCCTACCAGGGCTACCGTCCGAGAATAGCGTATCCCCCGTAAAGGCTATATCCCGGTAGATTAAACAAATGCTACCTACGGTATGGCCCGGGGTATGTACTACCCTTAGCTCCTCACCTCCGACGTTAAGCGTCCCCTCTATTAAGGCCCTATCTACCTTAATCGGTTTAAGTATTGAACCGAAGAGCGAAGCTAAAGTAGTTATGGAATCCCCGCTTTCTAAAAACCCCCTCTCCGTAACGTGGTGATAAACCTCTATGTAATCGCCTAGAACCTCCCTTAAGGTAGCGGTGGAAGCTATGTGGTCGTAATGCATGTGGGTATGGATAATGTATATCCTCCTATATTTACCCTTTAACTTACTGACGTAGAAGTCTAAGGCGTCGGGTAGCCCGGGATCTATCATGATAAGTTCGCCCCTCCTACATTCTATTAGGTAGGTGTTAGCCGAAAGTTGACTTCTATGCTTAATTAAAATTACGTTATCGCTTAAGCTCGCTAAGCGCAACGTCCCCCTCACCTCCCCTTCATAGCTATTACCCCCCTTAATTCGCTTACCCTCCTAGCCCTGAAGCCCACCCCCTTTAGCCTCTTTAGGACACTTCCCGCCAGGTCTATACCCCTACTCCTAGATCCGGGCTCCCCGGTATAATGGAAGAGCTTACCGCCCGGTTTAAGTACCCTAAATAATTCCCTGTAAAAGGAGGAAGCATATAGTTCGGGAGCTAACGAGTACCTAGGGGGGTCTAGGAGTACCGCTTCGAAGCAATCGTCTTCGAGTTCCCTTACTACCTCGGTAGCGTCGCCGAGCAGTATCTCCACCTTGCTTAAGTCCCTAGACCAAGGATTATGCCTAGCTATCTCCAATAAAGGCGTTATCCCCTCTATCCTATGCATATGGATGCCGTTTATTTCGAGGGTGGGGGCTTCGTAAGGCGCTATCGCCTTAAGTTTATAGTACTTACCGTTCGAGTAAAAGGCTAACTTCACTAACTTCCCTTCCGCCAACTCAATTAACGCTCCGTTCCTAGCCAGCTTTAAAGCCCTTTTCAGATCGGCTGCGCTTAAGGTTAAATCCCCTATCCTTACCTTACCTCCGGAGAGCTTTAATTCCGCCCTGGAAATGCCTAGATCCAACGAGATCGTTAAGGAACTTAGGCCGTTTTTAAGCCCATTCAATATATCGGTTACTACCCACTCCGAAAGTACGGGGTTGAAAAAGGGTTTAAATTCGTACCTCCCCATCTTCCTTAAATGGATTCTAGTAACTCCTTAAGCTTACCCTTAATTTCAGTTATTTTACCCTCGAGTTCCTTAACCCTCCTCTCGGCTTCCTCTAAACGCTTAGATATATCGCTACTCGCTATATCGGAAGGTAATTCTATCCTTACCCCCTCCCTTACGAACCTTTCGTAAGTTTCCCTTATTAACTTGCCGGCTTCGGTCCTAGCCGAGAGGTGGTTCCTTATGGTAGCTTCAGTCCTCCCTAGTTCGTCCGCTATCCTAGATATCGGGTAACCCGCCCTCTCCCTAGCGAGCGCCCCCGCCGCTACCGCTAGCGAATCTATCCACGTAAGCCTCTCCTCGGCGCTCTTTACCTTCTCTATTACGTCGGGCCTCAATAAGGTAGCTATCATTAACGCGGTCTCCAGTTTATGTACTTCCGATTTAGAGACAGGCTTCAAAGGTATTTCCTCAGCCATGGGTCCACCTTTAATTAAATTTACAAAAGTAAAATAAATACCTATCTAACCTAAAGTTTCGCTTTCCTCGGCTAACCCCCTCCTAAGCCTTAATACCCTATCGTAATGTATTACGATACCCTTATCGGTTATTTCGAAGGGGTGCCTCCTCATGCTATGGCTAGTACCCCTCATCTTCCAAACTATAATGCTCCTCCTTAGCTCTCCCTCTATTTCGCTTAGATCCAACCTAATTATGCCGTCGGCCGCGTGCTCTACCCCCGGCCCCCCGAAACCCCTTTCCGTAACGCTTACTTGGGATACCAATATGGAGGTACAACCTAAACCGGAGAGAACCCTCTTAAGTTGCATTACTATCCCCCTAGCTACGGCGGGCTTAGTTATATAAAGGGTGGTTACAGAATCTATTACAGCCCTTTTAGCTCCTAAATCCCTTATAGCTTCCCTCAGGACGTCGACTAAAGCCCCTACATCGTCCACAGCCCTAACTACGTACCTCTCCCTCCTAGCCGCCTCCCCTATACCGCCGGTAAAAGCATCTACTATGGCGAAGAGCCCCTTCCTCTCGTACTCCCTAACGTTCCAGCCGAACTGCTCCATGTTCAACCTTATCTGGACGGGATGCTCCTCTAGGGCTACTAGGACTCCGGCCTCCCCTCCCCTTAAGCCGTTGTAGAGGTATTGTTGGCCGAAGATGCTCTTACCGGTACCCGGACCCCCCGAAAGCAGTACTACGTTCCTCCTAGGTATGCCGCCGTGAAGTATTTCGTCTAAGCCCGGTATCCCGGACTTAACCCTTTCCAATGGCAATATTACTACCTCCCGCATATAAAAGTGATAAATGGGGATATTTTTAACTACCTCCTACCAAGCGATCGAGTTTAGTCAAATAAACCTAACGCCAATGTAAAGAGGAAGTTAATAAGGGAGTTTAGGGATGGGGTAAAGCATGCCTAGGGGATCGAGCCTTAATAAGGTTGCGTTGCACGTTAAAAGGTATCTCCTAGTTTATAGCATATTATCCCTCTTAGCCGGCCTAATTATAGGTTACGAGTATAAAGGCTTCTTCAAGGCTTATGGGAATGAAGTTAAGAATTTAATAATTTCGTTAGCGATACTTACCATATATCCCTCGATGATCCAACTTAAGGTAGAGAAGTTAAATAGCGCTATTAAGAAGGCTACTTGCGTAGCTATGGGGTTAACGTTCACGTTCTTAGTAGCCCCTCCTATAGCCATGGAGTTCGCTCGATTCCTACCGAGCAAGCAGCTATCCATAGGCTACGTAGTATCCAACGTAGTACCGGCTTCTAGCGCTTCCATAGGTTACGTCCTAATAGCTGAAGGCGATATAGAGTTAGCTACGGTATTAGCGGTCCTTAGCTTAATAGGGGCCTTCCTGGCCATACCCGGTTACCTTAAGGTGTACGCTAGCGCGGTAGCCGTAAATTTACCCTTAGGTAAAATAGTTCAATCCTTAACCTATACGCTATTAATCCCCTTCGCGATAGGGCAGTTAACTAGGTACTTACTAATTAAACGTAGGGCTGCTCTTTCGGTAATTAACGCTACCGCTAAGGTCCCCGAGCACCCCTGTCTTAAGGGCTTAGAGGAAGCGGTAATCGAACGTAAGTTCTCGGACCTTAAGGCGTGTGTAGAAGGTAGGCTCGAGAATTCCATTAAGCCCCACCTATCCCTAACGACCATGTTGTCTATGCTAACCCTAATAGCGCTTCTAATAGCGAATAAGGCCGCTAAGCTCGTAGGGCACCCCTATATAGCCTTAAAGGTCTTAGGCCTCCAGCTATTAATGCTAGCCTTGCTCTTAGGCTTGATAACGCTTATAGATAAGGTTTTAGGGGTAAGCTACGAAGACCACATGTCGATAGCCCTCATATCGGCTACTAAGAACCAAAGCGTAGCGGCTGCTATAGCGGTAATGGCCTTAGGCTCGGAAGCGGCAATAGTACCGGCGTTAGTACCGGTAGTCCAAGCCCCGGTAGCGATAGCTTATTTACAGGCAGCGCCTACTTTAAGGGCCCTCCTCAAGGGTTAAAGGTAAACCGAAAAACCTTATAGCGTTTTCCGTAGTAGTTAAATCTACTTCCTCGAAAGTTAAACCCCTAAGTTTAGCTATCTCCTCTACTACCACCCTTACGTTAAGCGGCCTATTTACCGGGTCGTTCGTAGGCGAAAGGAATGGGGAATCGGTTTCCGTAAGTATTAAATGTAAGGGGGCCCTCCTAGCTATCTTCTTAGCGTTTTTAATAGTAGCTATCCTAGTGTTAAGCGAGAAGTAGTATCCGGCCTCCACGACCTCCTTAGCTACCGTCATACTACCGGCGAAGGAATGGAAAAGTACCTTACTCAAATTAGTCCTACTAACTATCCTAAACCCCTCCCCCTCGGCCTTCCGTAAGTGCAATACTACCGGTTTCCTTAGTTCCTCGGCTAAGCTTAGCATTTCCTCGAATACCTCCCTCGACCACGAGAACTTACCCTCGTCCTTAATCCAGTGCCTATCCAGCCCTATTTCGCCTATGCCTACTATTTCCCCCTTATGTTCCTTTATGAAATCCATGTACTCCTCTACCTCCTTTCTGTTCATCATTACGGCTTGTACTGGATGTAAGCCTAAGGTCACGAAAACGTAGCCTTTATATTTCCTAGCTAAGCTTAAAGCTTTCAACGCCGACCGGAAACCTGTATCCGTAAGCCCCCTCCTCTCCCCTTCGGAAGCCTCGAAAGGGAAACCGCAAGTAATTATGGCTTTTAGATAATTCTTAGATTCTTCCACTACTTCGTCCACTCTCTCCCTTAACCCCTTAAAGGTTAAGTGGCAATGTACGTCTATCAATCCCAGCGCCCTTAACTCCTTAGGAAGCGGGGCGATATTTACCTATCGTCGCTTAAGGTTTTACTTTCAGTTAATCAAGCCTTCCTCATTCCTCGGAACCAGAAACCTTCATCATCGTTTACCTTAACGTAGGACCGCTATATAAACCCTATAACCGCTTTCCCCTCCCTTTACTTCACAGTTACCGAATACCCTTTTCATCTCCGAAAGTAACCTACGCCCCCCCTTGTTATGCCTAGCTACCATTTGTAATAAACCCTCCTCCCTGAGGTAATTAGGCGCTTCCCTAATTATCGAATAGCATACCGAAAGGCCTGCAGATTGGGGGGGATTAGTTATTATGGTATCGAATTTCAATCCCCTAAGGGGTTCGTAAAGGTCCCCCCACCTCACTTCAACGTTCCTTATGCCGTTCCTAAGGGCGTTAAGCTTAGCTAACTTGACCGCCCTCCTATTGATATCGGTCATTATCACGAACCCCTTGGGGGCTAGGGAAGCGGCTACCAACCCCACTACCCCTACCCCGCAACCTAAATCGCATATAAGCCAACCGTCCCGCACCTCCATATACTTGATAAGCACCTCAGTACCCTTATCCAGCCTCCTAGCCGAAAATACCCCGCTACAGCTGAGAATACTTAGTTCAACCCCCCTAATCCTAACTTCGTATTCGTAAAACCTTAACTTACCTCCAGGCCTTTCGGAGAAGTAATGGGATTCCATTCGAGGTATATCTCTCTTACTCCCCTATCCTCCTAAGGGCCTCGGCTAAAATCCTCCTATCTACGTGTAAGACCACCGCGGGCCCCTTGCTCCTAGCTAATACCTTAACCCTAGCTATGCACGCTTGGAGTAGGAAGAGGGGGTTCTCGTGGAGGAACTTCAACGCCCCCTCCCTGGACCCTACGCTCTTAATTAAGCGATATACCTCCCCCTTAATGATGTTATCGGCTATTAAGTTAGTGAAACATAGCTCCCCGCTCTTAATTAAGGAACCTATTATTAGCTCCTTTAGCTCATTAACCTTAGGTATAGCTGAAATTAAGGGGGTTACTTCCTCCAGTTGCTCATTAATGGACTTCCTCTTAAATTCCTTCTCGTCCCATACCAACTTAACCCTCTCCCTCCACTTACTAACCCATGGTACTATCCAGGAGCTTACCTTTTCGTCTATCCTCCCCTCCTCCATGTACCTCTCCAAAAGGAATTCTAAGTCCTCGTCCGAATTATCCTCGCCTAGTAGACCCCATTCGACCTTTAAGTAATTCTTGAAGTCCGATATAGCTACCCCTCCCATTAGTTCTAGCTCCGGGGCGCTTAGCTGTGGATCTACGTTACGTAAGCTAACGTTAATTATCCTAGAGAGCTTAAGGTCCCTCATGAGGTAAAGAGGTAACTGCCTGAACTTCCTCGTAATGAACATGCTTTGTTACTACCCCCTACTTAAAATTAGGGCTTACTCCGCATATAAGCCTTCCCTTAATGAACTCCCGATAGATCCCGAAGGATTCCGCTAAGCCGCTGAAGGTCCGTAACCTTCTCCTTAAGGCTAATAAATTTAAAAAGATGTTGAGCATACGAGGAAGAGGGGGGTGCTAGGAACTGTCCATTCTAATCAGGAGGGTTAAGTTAATAATTACTATGGACGGGGAGGGGAGGATAGTAAGGGACGGAGCTATAGTAATAGAGAGCGATAGGATAAGGGCCGTAGGTAGGGACGACGAAATAGTAAGGGAGTGGGGTAAGGAGTTCGACGAAGTAATAGAGGCGAGGGATAAAGTAGCGTTACCCGGCTTAATACAATCGCACGTCCACTTGGTTCAAACGGCTTTCAGGGGCTTAGCTGAGGAATTGGAATTGTTAGACTGGCTTAAGGAGAGGATCCTACCTCTCGAAGCCAGCTTAGGACCTTCGGAGACCTATTATTCGTCGCTGTTAGGTTGTATAGAGTTGTTAAAGGGGGGTACTACGGCCGTTTTAGACTTCGGTAGCGTAAAACACGTCGATATGGTATTTAAAGCCATGTACGATTCCGGCATAAGGGGGATTACCGGTAAAGTATTAATGGATAAGGGCGAAGGGGTACCTGAGGAGCTAATCGAGGATTGCGGGGAAGCTATTAAGGAGGGTTTGAAGTTAAGGGATAAATGGGTTGGGAGGGGTAGGTTGGGTTTCGCTTTCTCGCCACGTTTCGCCCTCTCCTGTAGCGAACGGTGCCTTAAGGAGGTGGCTGCGGTTTCGAGGGAGTACGGTATAAGGCTACATACGCACGCGGCCGAGAACGTAAACGAGGAAAGGGAAGTTGAAAGGGAAACCGGCTTAACTAACATCAGGTATTTAGCTAAGGTAGGCGTAATAGGCGGGGATACCGTTATAGCCCATTGCGTATGGGTGGACGAGGAGGAGGTAAGCCTATTAGCTAAAACCGGTACACACGTAGTACATTGCCCTAGTACTAACTTAAAGTTGGGATCGGGCGTAGCTAAGGTACCCTTCATGCTCAATAGGGGGGTTAACGTAGCTATAGGTTCGGATGGGGCGCCGTGTAATAATTCGCTGGACGTATTTTGGGAAATGAAGTTAGCTTCCCTAATCCATAAGGGGGTTAACTTAAATCCTAAGTTAATGCCAGCTAGGGAAGTCCTCAAGATGGCTACCGTTAACGGGGCTAAGGCGTTAGGGTTGGGCGACGAAATAGGATCGTTAGAAGCGGGTAAGAAAGCGGACCTAATATTGGTGGACTTAAACAAAGCCCATCTATCGCCTTTTACCGAAGCGCAAGATCCGTATTCGCTTATTTACTCCTTAAGGGCTTCGGACGTAAGTTATACTATAGTAAACGGGAGGGTGGTAGTAAGGGAGGGATCCATAGTAACGGTAAGGGAAGGGGAGGTGATTAAAGTTCTAAACGAGTACTTACCTAGGGTAGTGGAGGAAGCTTCGTTACGTTAAGTTCGCTTAATTTAAGCTAAGCCTAAACCCTCCCTCTTAAACCTATTAAGGTATTCCTTTACCTTGGAGATGATTAAGTTAGCTACCTCCTCGAAGTACTTAAGGCTCCTATCCTTATCTAGTACCATGCTACCTCTCTCGCTATAGTATATTACGGAAGCGGGGAAGGGGTAAGCTTCCAAGCCCTCCTCCAGCCTAGCGCTCCTTTCCTCCGAATACCTACCTTCCTCCACTAAGTCCGGCCTTACCGCGTAAATCATAGCGGTTTCATCGGCCCCGCCGTGCCCGCCTTCTACGCCTAAAACCCTTTCCGTAAGGTTCTTAGCTAATATCCACCAATTGATTATCAACGTAATTAACCCGAAATCCTCCCACGCCCTAAAGGCGGCGTTCCTTAAAGCCCTTAGCTGCTCCCCCCCTCCATGTCCGTTCATTATTATGACCGCTTCGAACCCGGTGCGTTTTAAGCCTTTTAATATATCGTATATCAACTCCTCGAAAACCCCTGGCCTTATCCTTAAGGAACCTGGATAGGCGGTAAGGGATTTAGTAACCCCGTAGTATACCGGCGGCGCTATTAACGCGTCAACTTCCTCCGCCATCCTTTCGGCTAGGGCTGTGGGGATTATAGTATCGGTACCTAAAGGTAGGTGGGGGCCGTGGGCCTCTACCGTGCCTATGGGCAATATAGCTACCTTAAGGCCCTTACTTAAGGCCTCCCTAACCTTAACCCAATTCATTTCATGTAAGTACAAGGCCGCAACCCCCTATTCCACCGCCTCCCTTACTTCCTTAGGAGCTACTAATTTCCCTACGTTAATTAACCTCACTATTTTGCCCCTCAGGTCCTCCTTGCTTACGTCCTCCTTAAATACCACCTTCCTACAATCCCTTATTAGTAGGCCGCTACAATTCCTTAAGGTCTCCTTGGATATCACTACTTCATCTAAATGGGCTAGAACGTAGAGCTTCCCCGCCTTAATTTCCTCCTTAACTTTCCTTAACTCGTTTACGTAGGCTTCCAAGTACATGGATCCTACCGAGGAAGGATGGGCCCTAAGCACTTCGTCCAGCTTCCTAATTAAGGAGAGGTACTTCTCCATCAGCATACCCTCCCTTAATTCCGCTAATAGTACCTCTAGGGCGTCGCTTAGGCTTAACTTCTTAAGCTTAGCGTACTCCTCTAACGCTTTATAGGCCCTTTCGCTAATCCTAATACTTAATTCCTTCATCTCGTAATAATGGGTAGGCCTACCTTATTAAGTTAAGTTACCGTTATTAAGGACGGTAAGTACTATGAAGGTCTTCTTTAAGGAGGTAAGGGTAGCTACCTCTAAGAAGTTCGAATTAGTGGATATTACTTCGAAGGTGGAGGAAGCCGTAAGGGAAAGCGGGGTAAAGGACGGTATCTGCTTAGTGTTCTCCCCCCATTCCACGGTAGCGCTCATAGTAAACGAACGTGAAGAAGGGTTGATGGAGGACTTAATTACTAAAGTAAGGGAGGAATACCCGGAGGATAGGGGGTGGAAGCATAACTTAATCGATGATAACGCGCACGCCCATTTAGCTTCCTCCTTCATAAGTACCTTCAGGGTATTCCCGGTCGAAGGGGGCAGATTAATTAGGGGGACCTGGCAGAACGTGTTCCTCCTGGAGCTCGACGGCCCTAGGAGCGCTAGGAGGGTGCTCATAGAGGTGCTAGGGATTTGAAGGATTCCCCATTTGAATACGATGAAGATATATTAAGGGGTTTAAGTGAGTTCGTAGGAAGAGCTAGGCTTAAGGCCATGCTGAGGGCTTTAACCGAACCCGGTAGGAGGTACTACGTTAGGGTAAATACGTTACTAGCTAGCCCAGGGGAAGTTATGGATAGGTTGAGGGATAGGGGGGTGGAGGTTTTCGAAGACGAAGTAGTTGAAGAAGCGCTTTACTTCCCCATAAAGGGGCCTTATAAGGTGCCCTTAGCGGGCAAGGTGGTAGTAGCCGATAAGTACGCGGCCGAAAGCGTACTCCAAGGTTCTAACCTCTACGCCCCAGGGGTACTTAAGGCCGAGGGGGTAAGGAAGGGGGATGAAGTTAACGTAGTTTCCCCCAACGGCATAGTAGTAGGTTACGGTATAGCCGAAATGGACGGTAGGGAGATGTTACTTAAAGGCAAGGGCCTCGCCGTAAGGGTCCTCATCTCCAAGTACAAAGTGCCTAAGGTTAGGGAACTGAGTGAGTTCGAGGAAGGTCTGCTATACGATCAGAGCTTACCGGCTATGGTAACTAGCTTAGTACTAGAACCCCGCCGAAACGAAGTTGTAGTGGATATGTGCTCCGCTCCGGGAGGTAAAGCTACGCACGTAGTGCAGTTAACCCAAGGTAAGGCTAAGGTTTACGCTTTCGACTCCTCCTCCAAGAGGATAGGTAAGATGTTAGAGGAATTGAGGAGGTTAAGAATGGAGAGTTTAATTAAGGTAATTAAAGCGGATTCTAGGTACTTGGACTTAGATTACCCTAGCTTGAAAGCCGATAAGGTAATCCTAGACCCTCCTTGTTCCTCGATAGGCGTTAGGCCTAAAGTATACGATAGGAAGACGGTTAAGGACGTAAAGGCGTTAGCGGCCTACCAAATTCAATTCCTAAAGGTAGCTCGCTCAATACTAAGGAAGGGCGGTACCTTAGTTTACTCCACCTGTACTATAACGCTAGAGGAGAACGAAGCCGTAATTAAGTACGCCGTAGAAAGGTTGGGGTTCGAAGTAGCGGAGCAGGTCCTCTACCTAGGCGAGAGGGGCTTACCTTACCTGAGGGGGTACGAGGAATTACAGAGGTTCTTCCCGGATAGGCACGAAGGGCCCGGTTACTTCATAGCTAAATTAATTAAGAGATCGTAGGGATATATTAACTGATGGCGCCGATGAGTAGGGCCCAAGCGATGATAGGTGATTAATTAAGTTAGCGGAGGCGCCGCCTACCCTTAGCGCCGTAGCGAGCTCCTATTCATCAGCTTAAGGACTCCTTAAGGCTATTTAGCAGGTCCTTAAAGCACCTCTTTACGGCCTCCCTCCACACCCCCTTTACGCCGGAGGGATCTAGTTTAGATAGGGTCTCTACCCTATAGGATAAGGGGGGATGGGGATCCAGGAAGGAGATCCAGGAGGCTAACCTCGAGTTAGGCGTCTTCTCCTTAAGTAGCCTTAAAAGGCCTATCTTCCTTAAGGCGCTAGCTAGCTCCCTAGGCTTGCCCGTCCTAAGGGCCGCCTCCAGGTCCGCCCTCGCTTCTATTATCTTAGCCGCTATGAAGAGCATGGTGATCGAGAACCATATGTAAATTAACTCCAGTAGGGGATAGTTCAGGAAGAAACCATACAAGGAAAGTACTACGGCTACCCTGGAGAGGTACTCAGCGCTACTTAACCCGTAAAGTAATAACGGATCCCTCCTCTTAATGTGGCTAGCCTCATGCCCTATAACGGCCTCTATCTCCCCCTCCTCTAATTTGGCTAATAGACCCGTAGTTATCATTATTGAGGAGAACCTAGGGTCCGGCCCGCTAGCGGCGGCGTTAGCTATCGGTACGTTCGAGAGCACTATTTCGGGTACCGGTAAACCGTACTCGCTGAAGACCTTCTTAACTAAGGAGTATACGTCTACCTTCTTAATCGTTATCTCGTAAGGTACCGAGGGGAAGCCGTACTTAGCTAATAGTTCCTCTACGTCCTCTACGGTTACCTCCCTACCGCTCCCTAAGGTCCTTTCGTACAACTCCCTCTTAAATTCGAACCTCTTAGGGTAGAAGAAATCCCTAAGTACCTGATCGTAGAAGTCGAGGGGGATCCTTATGCCCGCTAGGTAGAGGAACCTATTTTCGCTACTTAACTTCCAATCCCCCATCGCGAAAGCTATTATCTTAGGGGAGATTAAAAGTAAAGGTATCTGGGAAAGCACTATAGCTAAGGGGGTCCATTCCTTGAAGATGAAGTAAAGGCCCACGAAGAAAAGTATGGATATAGCGAATACGAATACCATATTGCCCATGAATAACTTACTCAAGGCCCTCCTTAAACCTCGTTCATATTTAGGGGGCGTTACCTTCATACCCTTTACTAAAGCGAAGTAAACGGTCCCCATACCTTTAGTTTCGTAATAAAGAGCTGTAGCTCCCTCTATGCTCGAAGCTAAGCTACTTATTAAGTTCTCCCTTACCTTTCCGAAACCTATTATCCTATAGTAAGGATTCCTACCCGCTACTATTAACGCCTCCAGGAGGGAGCTGGAATCCCTTAACCTGAAGTAGAGAGCCGGCTTATCATTATAGAGGGTTCTCTGCTTGAACTCCACGAACTTCCTAAATGACGGAATTACTACCTTCTCGACGAACTCTACGTAATCCTCGTATTCCTCCTCCTTTAGGTTTACCTCTACTATGACCCTCTCCTCTAGGGCGCTAAAATCCAAAGTTCCCACTCCTTACGCTAGGAATTAATGCCCTTAAGCTCGTTATAAGGGTTTAGGTCCTACCCTGGATAGGATCTAGGGTGAGGGGGAAGGTATATTTACTACCCCTTAAGCCGTCAAGAATTGTGGGAAGTTGAAGTTGAAAATAGCCGGTTATAAGCCCATTTCCCTTATAGACGTACACGGATACCCTTCCTTCGCCCTTTGGGTATGCGGTTGTAATCTACGTTGTCCCTTCTGCCATAATTGGAGGATAGCTAACGCTGACCGAAAGGTATGCGGGGAAGCGGAACTAGGGGAACTTATGGTTAAGATATCTAAGTCGGTTAAGTTCGTAGATTACCTACACGTTACCGGAGGGGAACCCCTCCTACAGGTCGAAGCGTTAAGGGAGTTATTCTCGAAGGTAAAATCTCTAGGCTTAATGATTAGTTTAAATACTAATTTAACCCTAGCTTCCGAATTGGAGCGTCTCTTAAAGGATGGGTTACTAGATCATGTAGCTACAGATCTTAAGGTACCTTTCGATATCATGAGCGGTTTGGGGGAGAAGGCGCGTAATTATTGGGGGGAGTATTTGAAGTCGTTAGAGCTCTTAAGGGGTTACGAGGTTACATTGGAGTTAAGGGTACCGGTAGCTAGGGGTATAACGTTAGGAGCTTTAGGGAACGCGCTAAGAGAAATCCTACCGTTACTTAAGGGGTTAAGGAAATCGTACTGCGTCGAAGAAGTGGTGGTGAGCTCGGGTGCTTAGCGAAGGAATTAACGTAAGGGAACTAATCAACCAATACTTGGAGCGTTCCAGCGAGGAGGTATTTAATAACGCTAATAAGTACCTTAGCCCTACCGGCTTATTTAACTACGTTACGGAAGGAGTGCTTTCTTCCATAGTAGGGGATATCTTACCTAGGGAGGTGTACGAAGCCCATTTAAGGGGCGTAATTTACGTACATAAGTTACCTTACAGCCTCCTAGTACCTTATTGTTGCGGCCATAGCATTAGGAGGGTCCTACTTAAGGGGTTAAGGACCCCTACTATATACTCCAGACCTGCTAAGCACTTTAACTCCTTCGTCGATCAAATAATGAATTACTTAACCTCCATGCAGCAATACTTCTCGGGAGCTCAATCGCTTAACGCCGTAGAGCTCTATTCAGGTCCCTTCATTAAGGTGGATGGTTTAAGCTACAGGGAGGTAAAGCAAGGGGTTCAAAGGTTGCTTTTCAACTTGAACTTCCCATCTAGGGTGGGTATGCAAACGCCTTTTACCAATTTCACCTTAGTATTGGACGCGGCTAAAGCCCTCTTAGAAGGGGATAGGGCGATCCATGGAGGTAAGGAAGTAGGTAACTTAGGTAATTACTTAAGCGGAGCCAAGTTATTCGTTAAAGCTTTAGCCGAACTCTTCCTCGAAGGTGATGGTAACGGGGCTCCGTTCACCTTCCCGATATTAACCTTAATGACTACTAGTAAGGTTATATTCGAGGATCCCGAACTATTCGAAGCTATATTCAGGACCGCGGCCGCTAGGGGTAGCTTCTACTGGTTAAATACCAGGGTGGTGGATCCTAACTCAAGTTACGCTATGTGCTGTAGGATAGCTATAGATAGGAGCGAATTACTGGAATTAGTGAAGGAGGTAAGGGTAAGCGATCTAGGGGGAGCTTACGAGAGGGCGCTTAAGCTGAGGAAGGGCGGTATATGGGCTTTACCCGATATAACGGGTAGCATAGGGGTTATCACGGTTAACTTACCTAGGATAGCTTTCGAATCCGAAGGGGATGAAGGGAAGCTAACGGAGAGGTTAGGGGAAGTCTTAAGGTTAGTTAAAAAGGGGTTGGATTGGATGAGGGAGAGCTACTGTAAACTGGCTAGGAACTACCCGGGCGTTTACTCCATGCCCTTAGAGTACGTACCGGAGGTATTTTCGTTAACCGGTACCCCCTTCTTCAGTACGGTAGGCTTAATAGGGTTACCGGAGATGGCTTCGATAATGATCGGGGATCCCTCCTTATGGGCGGAACCTGACGCTGGGAGGTTGAAGGAGGCCTTAAAGGTTATGGAACGCGTTCTTAAATACGTGGTGAGCGAAGTTAGGGAATGGAGCTTAACTACGGGAATACCTTACAACGTAGAGGAGGTACCAGGTGAGACCGCAGCTATTAAGCTAGCTAAAGCCGATATCGTTACTTACCCCCAGCTCTCGCCTTATGTACGCCATAATGGGGCGGTTTTCTACAGTAGTAGTATAGTACCTTATTACGCGGAACTCGAATTACCAGAGAGGATGGAGATAGAATCCAGGCTACAGGGTTACTTTACAGGGGGGGTGATGATGCATATATTCCTAGGCGAGGAACCAGATCCTGAAGCCTTAGCTAAGTTAGTTAAGAAGCTAACCTATCACACTAAGCTAATGTATTGGAGCTTTACGCCGGCCTTCAGTATGTGCAGGAAGTGCGGATGGAGGTCTGCGGGCCTTTACCCCCATTGTCCTAAATGCGGTAGCGAAACCGAGATATGGAGTAGGGTAATAGGTTACTACAGGCCCCTTAGTAACTGGTACCCCGGGAGGAGGGAGGAGTTCTGGACTAGGAAGCACTATAGGAGCGTACTTTAAGGTACCCTCGCTAACCCTCGGCGGTTATAACCTCCTCCTCTTCCTCCCTCCTCACGGCTTTACGTACTAGCAAGGTAGCTATGGGGACCCCTAAGGCCCCTATAGCTTCCTTAAGCGATATCGGTACGTTAAAGTACGGTATTTCGAATAGTACGTCCAAACCCGCTTTCAACGTTAGCGGGCTCTCCACGGTAACGTTACTGAATATCATTTTAAACCTCTTATACGATATTACCAGGTCGTAGGTGCCGCTAGGTACTTCCCTTAAGATTATCATACCCCTCTTATCCGTCCTACCTATAGCTACTATCCCTCCGCCGGTTTTCCTAAGGACTACCGAACTACCGCCCAACGGTTGGCCCATTAACCCTACGGTTACTATGCTGATATCGTATACCTTGCACGGGACCTCTAAGTAGCCGTAAGGCTCATTTAACTCCCACTCGTATACTTCGCTCCCCTTAAATTTTACCTTAAGCAAGTAGTTTCCGGGCGCGTAGACCTTTAACGTAACTAACCCGTCGGAATTAGTGAGGGCCGTTAGTTCCTTAGGGCCTTCGAGGATTACTTGGGCCCCTTTCAACGGCCTCCCCTTGGAATCCAACGCCTTAACCGTTAACTTCTTCCACCTTATCAGCACCGTGTAACTAGCTGAGGAAAGGGCTTCATCCTTACCTACCTCTATGTACATTTGGTTACCTAGTATGCTTACCCCCCTTTCCTCCTCCATTATTTTAACCTTACTTTCGAAGTACTTAGTTAGGTCCTTCTTCCCAGGCCCTATAACCGCCTTGATTTCCCCGTAGGAAGGTAATTGGACTACTAGGTACGCCCTCCTAGCCCCCATTACGTCTACCTTCCTTAAAGTTAAAACTAACCCCCTCTCCTCCCACTCGCCTAGGGGTTTAATGGTTAAAGGTATGTAAGTTAAGCTAAGGGAACTACTACCCTTGTTCTCTACTTTAAACCAACTACCGTAAACTACGTATACGTCCAACCAGTACCCGAACTCCAACGGAGGTACTAAGTAGGAAGCTGCCCTTACTTCGACGTTATTACCGCCGGAGTAAACGTAGTCTACTAAGGTGCCCTTTACGTCAAGTACGCCTTCGTTTAACTTCTTAGGCCCGTAGATAGCGAGCAAGTAACCTATTACCTTCCACTCCCCTATACCCTTAGGGAAGTTCACTTCCTTACACGAGTAGGGAGGTATGGACTCGTTTAACGCCGTCCCCTCCTTAAGGATGAAGGAATAAGGTAGGGAGTAGTAATCCCCTCCTTTAAGGATGAAGGTGTACTTACCGTAGGGTAGCGAACCCCCCAACCTTATCCTAACGTGATGTAAATCGAGAAGTATATCGTTAGCTTCTAGCCTCCTCTGTACGTCGACGCTAAGTAGCGAAGTACCGTTAGGTAGGAGGATATCCGAGAAGGCGTAAGGGTACTTATTATCTATCGAAGCGTAGAGGTACATTTGGGCTTGAGAGAAGGGTTCCTCAGGCCTCTTTACCTCTAGGGAAAATTCCCTTCCCGAAGGTTTTACGGTTAGCGATTTAATGTACGCGAATAGTAAATCTAAATTTAAAGTTATGTTAAGGGGGCCGGAATTCCTCAAGGTTAACTCCCCTCCCCTCCTTATGGCCGACTTTACGGTACCCTCGACCTCCCTAACCTTATCCGCCCCTACTACCTTAACGAATTTAGGTAAGCCTTCCTCGCACTTCAGGTAGGTATAACCTATTTCGAAACCCTTAGGAGGGGGAGGGGCTATGAACTTCATCTCGCTACGGGAACCTATTACTACTTCCTTGCTCTCTCGTAAGGTTAGTTCGTAGATTACTTCTACTTTCAACTTACCTTTTTCCTCGCTTAAGGAGTAGGGAGAAGAGTAAATTGAAAGGGGGTAGGTCCAGAGGAGGAGTAGGATAATTAACGTTAAGGGGAGGGTTTTAGGCATCTAAAGGACCACCTACTACTTCTTCGCTTAAAGCCTTAAATAAGGTAAGAGGTGAAATTAACTACTATACATCAAGGTATCATCGGGATCTACTCCGTTTAGTAATTAACTTTAAGTTATTTTAAACGTTAATTTAATTTGGGTATTTATTCATTTATATTAAAAAATAATGCTCATTTAATATTCAAATAAAAGTTAATTTAATAAAATTTTTATCTATCTTAATCCTTAATTAAGTTATGGATATGAGTAAAAAAGCTATTTTAATCCTCGCAATACTATCCCTATACCTACCGTACCCGAGTTGGCAGGAGGCATCGGGCGCGTACTTCCCGCCTAGTGCTTACGGCCCTAAACGCCCCTCCGAACTTAGGGAAGTTACCGTTAGGATGCCTTTAAGCGATTTAAAGTTAACTACCTTGAGGAAGCCTAAATTACATTACCTTAAATTAATGTATGTAATAGCGGAAGCTAAGCTCTGGAAGTACTTGAGGAAGGAATTACTAACTTACGCTAGTGACGTGGAGAGGGAAGGACTAGGCGTTTATATTTTCGCTTACGAAGGGGGGGATCCGGAATCCCTAAGGGATTTCTTAAGGAGTTCCTTACCTTACGGGTTAAAGGGGGTACTTCTAGTAGGCGATATACCTTCCGCCTTCTACGAAGTACGTAACCCCCCTGCTTCCGGCTTCCCTAGTTACGAACGCTTCCCTACGGACCTCTTCTACATGGATTTAAACGGCTTATGGGTAGATAGCGACGGCAACGGAATCTTCGATAAACACGAAGGGGATAGGGAACCGGAAATATGGGTAGGTAGGTTAACGCCCCCGGTTAAAGGTAGGGAGGCTATAATTATGTTAATTAACTACTTCAGGAGGGATCATGAATTTAGGTTAGGTGCCTTAAGGCCTCGCCATAGGGCTTTAATATACGTAGACGACGATTGGGTAAGCCCTCCTAGCGCCGTGGACGTAAGTAGCGAAATTAGGGAAGCGATAGGCCCCCTTTACTCCTCGGTAGAGGTAATTAAGGATAAGGTGCTAACTAATCCCTCCGATTACTTAAGGAGGGTTAACGCTAGCTGGTCCCTCGTCCACGTCTTCGTACATGGATGGAGCGAAGGACATATTTTTAAAGTAAGGGGTAGGTGGGACGGTTACTTAAATTATACCGCCTTAAGGAAGTTAAAGGCAGGGGCTTACTTTTACGTACTGGATTCCTGTTCGAGCGCTAAGTTCGTCCAAGCTAATTACATAGGCGGATACTACCTATTTCGAGGTAACGGCTTAGTAGTTATAGGTTCCACTAAGGCTGGGGGGGCTACTTACGCGCCGTTAAGTAAGGGGTATTCCTTTACCGCGTACTTGGACTCCGATTTAAATTGGTCCACGGGTTACGGGGGGGCTGATTATTTAATAGAAATAAGTAAAGGTAAATGTACCGCTTACCGTTGGGAAGGCGTTAAGTGGGGTAAGTTAACTGAAGGCGATATATGGATAGGCTTAAACTTCCTAATAGCCCACTTAAGGGTTAAGGTAGGGAGGAACTTCAGGTTGAAATTAAGTTATTACCTACCCTTAGGGGAAGCTTACGGGGGAGGTACGCTAACCGTCTACCCCGGTTCCTCCTTAAGGTTAGAGGCTAAGGGTTACATAAGGGAAGCTAGGTTGGAGGTGAACCTTTCGGCCCTAATAGTTAAGGTAAACTTAACGCGCCCGGTTAGTCCAGCGTATCTCGCTTCCGCGCTATCGACGGGGGCCGGGGAGTTCGACGCCGTAGTTCCGCTAAGGGCCTCGGAACCGGGAGTATCGCTAAGTACGGGAGGGGCTACGGTAAGCCTTAAGGGCCTTTCGGTAAGCGAAGCCCTACCCTTACGCGTACTAAAGGGGTTACAGAGGCCCTATTTAAACGTAAAGTTAAGGCTTTACGCTAAGGGCTCGGTACCCGGGAGGCTAGGCGACCCGTACTGGCTTTACTTCGGGGAAGGAGAGTTAAAGTTCACGTTGAAGTTCAAGAGGGGGTGGAACTTCTTCAGCCTACCCTTAGCCCCGGTATACCCCGTTACGTTAAAGCGGGACCTAGTTAAAGCCGTATACCGTTGGGATGCTAAGCTAAGGGCTTGGTTACCCCTATTTAAGGATGGGGTCCGCTTAAGGGTAGGGGAAGCTTACTGGTTGGAGGCCCTAAAGGGGTTTAACTTAACTTACTTAGGTTACATACCCTTAGTTAGCTATAGGAACCCCCTAGCCCCGGGGGAGGTAAGGCCCGTAGGCGTAGTAGGCATAGGTACCTTAAGCCCTAGTTCGCTTTGTAAAGCCCTAAACGCTACTAGGATCTACGAATGGGAAGGTAGGTGGGTCGAATACGTATTAGGGGTAGGAGGGGGCATAAAGTACGTAAAGCCGGGTAAGGGCTATTTATTAGAAAGGAGGTGAATCGGGGCTTCGCTAAACGCTACGCTCGCGGTAGTACTCGTAACCCTTACGTAAAGCCTTTAAGTTCGCCTTTAAGTTCTCCCCGCTTATTAAATCCCCTAACCCCTTTTCCAAAGCGCTTAGTTCCACTACCTTAGTGATAGCGGAGAACGCCCCTAGCATTACCATATTGGACGAGAGGGGGGAACCTACTTCCTCGGCTAACCTAAGGGCTGGTACTTCCTCAACTTTAAAATAGCCCTCGGGGATATCGGTTACTAAATCCTTATCTATTATTAAAATGCAATCGGGTCTTAACTTACCCGAATAGGAATTCAAGGTACTTTGGTACATGAATATACCTACATCGGCCTTCCTTACTACCAACTGTTCTACATCCTCCTCGCTATCCCCTATGATTAGTTCCGATACCGATTCCCCTCCCCTGGTTTCAGCCCCGTACGTTTGGGTTTGAACTACGTACTTATCTAGGTACTTAACCGCAGAGTAGCCCAGTAAGTAACCTGCGAACAATATGCCCTGCCCTCCCCTACCCCCTATTACTACCTCTACCTTCAACCTACCCCTCCCTCCTCAACTTCTCGGAGAATTCCTCCCCCTCCCTGTTTACGAAGACCCCGCAAACTATCCTCCCCCTCCAATCCGCTACCGCTTCCTCTAACTTAGCCCCTTCCTTAATTACGCTCCTCCTGGCTAGTAACTTAATCATATCAGCCGGACCTCCTAATTTATTTAACCTACCGTAGATAGTAGGGCAATGGGAGAAGACCTCTATTAACGAGAAGCCCTTCTTGAAGAGGGCTTCCTTTATGCTCTCCTTCAACTGAACCGGATGCGCGGTGGTCCACCTGGCTACGTAAGAAGCCCCGGCCGACGAAGCTAAAGCTACTACGTTAAAGGGCCTCTCCAAGTTACCGTAGGGGCTAGTAGTAGTCCTAGCCCCCGTAGGCGTAGTAGGGGCTAACTGCCCGCCTGTCATAGCGTAAACCCCGTTATTAACTACTATTACGAGTATGCCTACGTTCCTCCTAGCGGCGTGGATTAAATGGTTCCCCCCTATCCCAAGCATATCCCCGTCCCCCCCTATGGCTATTACCTTCAACTCCGGTTTAGCCAGCTTAACCCCTACGGCGAAGGGTATGGCCCTGCCGTGCAATACGTGGGCCGTATCGAACTTTAAGTAGGTAGTTATCCTGCCGGTACAACCTATACCCGATACGATTACTACTTCCTCCCTCCTAAGCCCAGATTCCTTAATAGCCCTCAGTAAAGCCCCCATAACTATGCCTATACCGCA
>NJEH01000064.1 GCA_002254595.1 Thermofilum sp. ex4484_15 | reverse complement strand
GAAGAAGGCCATTGGTATTAAAGTAGCTAAGGGTACGTTAAGCATGACGTAAGCGAATATTAAGCCGACGTAAGTATCGGTCAATCTAAGGAACGATTCTATTACGGTTAAGGGTATCAATATCGCCTGGTACGGTAGGAACGATGCCAACATAGTTATAAAGCATAGATGTATCGAGTACTTGAAGTCGAAACTAGCGAGGAAGTAACCGGCTGCCGTACCGATAAGTACGCAAATCGCGGTGGATGTGGACGTAACTAATAAAGTATCCAAAAGGGCCTTACTCATCCTAGAGAAAGCCTTAAAGTAATTCAACAGGTAAAGGGCCCTAGGTAGCGAAAGGTATTCCATCCTCGATACTTCATAAGGGGTTTTAAACGAAGTAACTACCATAATGTAAAGGGGGGCTAGGAAGAAGATCGCAGCTAAAATTAGTATCGAAGCGGTAATGACGTTTCCTAACCTAATCCTAACCACGCTTAGACCACCTCCTTATAGCGTAATAAGTATAGGGTAGTAATACGGCCGATGTGAGCGCTACTATTATGGTAGCTACGGCCGCGCTGGGAGCCAATAAGTCCTGTTGGAAAGCTAAGATGTACATGTAAACGGCTAGTACCTCGGTAGCATAACCAGGCCCCCCTCTAGTCATTATCCATACCAAATCGAATACCTTTAAGCTAAAGATAGTTAATAACGAAACTACTACTAGTAAAGCATGCCTTAAGTTAGGCAGTATTACGTCTATCAATATCCTCGCGGAACCCGCCCCATCTACTTTCGCTGCCTCTATGGCGTCTTTTAAAACGCCGCTCCTTAGGGCCGCTAGGAAGATTATCGTAGCGAAACCGCAATATTGCCATATGGCCGCGGTAATTATGGGGAATATAGCTATCTTTGGGTCGTCCAGCCAAGGTATTACTTCCTTAAATCCCATTTTAAATAGTATATCATTAAATACTCCCTCCCAAGGATCGTAAATCCAAGACCATAATACCCCGCTTACCGCGAAGGAAAGGGCGGCCGGATATAAGAATATGGGCCTTAATATCCTCTCCAACCTTAAGGGGGAGGATTCCAAGAGGTAAGCCAGTATCAATCCCAAAACCGTGGTAGGTACTACGAATAAAATTAGCCACGCGATATTATTCCTTAAGTTAACCCAAAACCTGGGGTTACTAGCTAACTCGGCGTAATTAGCGAAACCTACTAACTTGAGATTTGAGAAACGTACGCCGAAGGACCAGTTAGTAAATGACATTAGGAAGGTCCATACCGTTAAGGCGTAGAGGAGGGAAATGAGGGAGAAAGCGGGTAGGAGGAAAAATAATATATATTTAAGTTCGACCTTCCACATCCTACGCTATTCCCCTATTACTCCTTCCAGAACCAAGTACTGAACTCGGCTACCTTATGTTTCTTCATTAGGTAAGCCACTTGCTTTACCATAGCATCTACGTTCTTGTTGAAGAAGAAATTAATGATGGCCTTACAGTAATCCTCTAGGAAGGCGGGAGGCGCTAACATAAAGGTACCATGGGGTATTACTAAGTCCGGGTGCGAGAGGAGGAACTTTACGTTCTCCCTCCTTATGCTATCCGGGTAGTCCCTAGGAGCGTCATCCCTACCGGCTATGCTTCCCTTCTTTAAGGCGAATTCGTACTCTATCTTAGGATCGGTCAATAGCATGAGCCAAGCCTTAGCCGCATGGGGATGAGGAGCCCCTTTAGGCATCATGAAGGCATCTACGCCTATTAAGTATACTTCATCCTTCCCTCCCGGGAAGGGGGCCCCTCCGAAATCCTCATCGCACTTAAGGCCTATGGATAGGAAGTAGCCCAAAGCCCAGTCGCCGTAAATACCCATAGCAGCCCTACCTCTAGCTATTTGGGCCGCGCTCATATCCCACGTCCAAGCGTTACTAGGTACCAAGTATCCCTTTTCAAGTAGCTCCTTAACGAAGTTAAGAGCTTCCCTTAAGGGCTTAACGTCCTCCGGCTTAGATAAGTTAACCCTACCGGTGTAGAACCTAAGGTAGTAATCCTTACCTCCATAGTAGTAGATTATGGGATCCATTAGGAAAGCTACGTGCCAGTAGTCCTTAGTCGAAACTACTAAGGGCATAACCCTAGGCATCCTCTCCTTAATTACCTTAGCTACTTCGAGTAATTCCTGGGGGTTCCTAGGGGGCTTAAGGCCCAGTTCGTCGAATATATGCTTATTGTAGAACAATATGTTCTCCCTATGCACGTTATTAGCTTGAACTCCGTAATAGTGGCCGTAGAAGTAGCACATCTTCCTTAATAACGGCGGGACGTGTTCCTCCATACCCGTCTTCTTCCATATATCGTCTACCGGTGCTAGGTAGCCGGCGTCTACGTATCTCTTCATATTGGCTCCGGCTAGGTCTAGGAAGATATCCGGAGGGTTACCGGCCTCCAGCCTACTCATAACTACGGCCCTTATGTTTTCGGCAGCCCCTCCCGGTACTTCGTTCTCCCTTATCTTAACGAAGGGGTATTTCTGCTTGAAGTACTTAAAGTAAACATCTATCGCTTCTCTTTCCCCTCCCGCAGTATAGTAGTGGTATATTATGAGTTCGTTCTCGATCTGAGCGTAAGTTAACGGTAGTAAGGGTATGGCGGATAAGATCAGGAAGCACAATATCGGAACTATGAGCTTAAAACCTCCCCTCATAGGGTTTACCACCCTTGTTGTTAATTTCCCAATATCTTACGATATATAACGTTTTGCTTACTTTACGATGATGTTAAGTTTAAAAGGCGTAAGAGCTAGGATACCTCTAAGCGACGAGGAGGATACGATGGGTAAGGTAGGGGTAGCCGTAATAGGCGCGGGCTTCATAGCCCAAGTAGCCCATCTCCCGGCTTGGTCTAAGTTGGAGGGGGCCGAGCTAATAGCCGTAGTTAGGCGGTCGGAAGCTAGAGCTAAGGAGGTAGCTGAGAGGTTCGGGGCCAAATATTACTTTACCGATTACTTGAAGGCCTTAAAACTCGAGGAAGTAGATGTAGTGGATATTTGTACCCCCACTTATACGCATAGGGAGATAGCTGTAAGCGCGGCCGAACATGGCAAGCACATCATTTTAGAAAAGCCCATAGCGCTTAAGTTAAGGGATGCCGATGCCATCATAAGCGCCGCTAAGAGGTACGGCGTGAAGTTAATGGTAGCCCATTGCTTAAGGTTCTGGCCCGAGTACGTAAAGGTATGGGAGCTGGTAAAGGAGGGTAGGGTAGGGAACGTCAGGATCTCCAGAGCATATAGGATATCCTCGTTACCGGATTGGGCCCCTTGGTTCCCTTACGAGAAATTAAGCGGGGGCGTTATAGTGGATATGGGCATCCACGATATAGATTACTTAAGATGGTTGATGGGGGAAGTAGTAGAGGTATTTGCGAGGGGTAGGAGGGTAAGGGAAGGGATAGAGGCCTTAGATTACGTTCACGTATTACTTAAGTTTAAGAGCGGTTCAATAGCTTACGTCGAAAGTAACTGGGCCATGCCTAAGGGCTTCCCCTTAACTACTTACCTAGAGGTAGTTGGGGATGAAGGGATAGTAGTAGTGGACAACAGGAGCACCGCTACGCTTACCGTGGAGGGAAGGGGGGTTAGAAAGTCATATACGCCTTTAGGTGAGGACGCTTACTACTTAGAAGTTAAGGCCTTCCTTAATGCCGTCTTGGAGGATAGGGAGCCACCGGTACCTGGGGAGGAGGCGAGGAGGAGCTTAGAGGTAGCCTTAGCTGCCTTAAAATCGGCTAAGGAGGGTAAGCCTATTAAATTACCTTTAAGGGAGGAGGTGATATCTTGAAGAAGCTAGGTTTAGCCATAGTTTCCTTCGCCCATATACACGCTTGGAATTACGCCAAGGTACTGAAGGGTATGGGTAGCGCGGAATTAATAGCCATCTACGATGATGATGAAGCTAGGTTAAGAAAGGCATCCGAATTATTTAACGTAAAGAGGGCTTTCGACGACTACGGGAGTTTACTTAGGGATCCGGACGTCGACGCGGTCATAATAACGTCGGAGAACGCTAAACATAAGCAATATGCGGTACTCGCCGCAGAGGAGGGTAAGCACATCCTTTGCGAGAAGCCTATAGCCACCAACTTATCCGACGCCGATGAGATAATAACTAAGGCTGAACGTTCCGGGGTGAAGCTTCAAATAGCGTTTGTAATGCGATATCACCCGGCTACGGTGGAGGTTAAGAGGTTAATAGGTGAGGGGGTCGTAGGCGGGATAAGGGCTATAATGGCTACTAACCACGGCAAGTACCCAGGGGGGTGGTTCGGAGATCCTTCGTTAGCCGGCGGAGGGGCCATCATGGACCATACGGTACACGTAGCCGACTTAATAAGGTGGTATACTTCTAGCGAGGTGAGGGAGGTATACGCTATTAAGGGGGTTAATTTAAGGCCTGAACTCCGGGTGGAGGATAATGCCTTGATAAGCCTCGAATTAGCGAATGGAGTAGTAGGTAGCATAGACTGCAGTTGGTCTAGACCGGATAATTGGCCTACGTGGGGGGACGTTTATTTACACATAGTGGGCGAGGAAGGTTACATAATAGTAGATGCATTTAGAAGCAATATTACGTTAGTCCTAGAGGTGGCCTTAGCCGCTTATAAGTCCATAGGGTTAGGAAGGCCTGTTAAATTACCGTTATAAGATGCGGCCTCCTACGCGTAAGTAGTTATCTAATTGTTCTCCTAGACTATTACTCAGAAAATTCCCTTAGAGTAGTTAAGGTAGATAGGAGGGGGGCTAAATCGACGGAAGTAGTAGCGTTTAGCTGGTAGCAGTTATGAGACCCTCGGTTTCGGACGCTAGTACCTACTAGGATAGCTAGTAATTTAGGGTTTTATCCTCCATTACCTAACGGTTCTAAGGCCATTAGGTAGCCTTAGCCGATGGGAGTGAAGTTAAGTTCATAAGGGTTAAGGGTGTAGCCGAGGTAAGAATCGAAGAGGAGAATGCCTATTGTAAGATGTATGGCTTAGTAATAGTGGAAGGGGAGGAGGAATCCTTAATAAGGGGTAAATTAAATTAGCCCTTAAATACCCGCAATAACGATAAACGAAGGCCTATGATGTTTTAAGGATGGGATAGGTAAGCGGCTACGGCGTAGCGCCTAGTAACGCTGATAGGCTTAACGCCTAGCGAATATAATATAGCCTATCCTGAACTCATAGGGCTTCCCGTCTAAGGAGTAGGATTTGAACATTATACCCGATACCTTAACCCCCCTAGGCGCGGGGGAGAAGTCCACGGCTATTTCGGCTAAGCTAGTAGGGGCTTTAATCCTACCGCCGAATACGTTTACGACCCTTCCATCGCTTAGGAAGAGGTACTCCTCGAAAGCGGCATTCCTAGAGCCCTCCACCCCCAATATCATCACGGGGTACCTCTCTAGGTCTACGTTTAAGTTCAAGTTCTCGATCTGGGACCAAGTAGGAGAACCGAACGAAACCCAATCCTTGAAGTCCGATTCCTTATAGCCGGTGTGGTTGTAAAGTAAGTTAGCCCTCCACACTAAGGTGACCTTATCCTTAGGACTGAAGCCGCTTAAATAAATGAACTCGTCCCTATCCCTAGGTAGGGGCAACTTCCTCCTCCCTACCTTAACCTCTACGAGCACCCAATTACCGGGGTAGCGCAATATCCTATAAGTGGAGGAGCCGTTAAGGGTTAAGTAACAACGGGCGTCGAACGGTTCGTAGTATTCCATCCTAGCCGGAGCGTCTATTAGCCCCTTATCGGTCAATACCGGTAGCTTAGGCCCCTCGGCTACTACCGGCTTAACGCCCCTCCTTAACTTGAACAAGTAGTAGTTACGGCCCAATACTAAGCGTTCCAAAGTCCTATTAGCGCTGAGCATCCTCCTAAAGCCTATGAAGGGCTTATCGGGGCTACCGGATAACCACTTAAAGGTACGCGAATTAACTACTATGTACGTATCGTACTTTTTAAGGTACTTACTCAACGCATCATAAGAATAGGCGTAGAGGAGGGAGGGCTC
>NJEH01000012.1 GCA_002254595.1 Thermofilum sp. ex4484_15 | reverse complement strand
CCAAGTACTTTGGTTTAGCCGTGCCCTCCTTCCTACTCCTGCAACTACATCCCTATTTAATTAAGCCCCCTAGGGAAAGGGAGTTAAGTGAAGCGTTAGAACTTAAGGCCATTTGCGATAAATACTATACTAACCCACCGGTAACTTTAAAGGAGATATCGTCAGCTAAGGTAGACGTAATTTACGTATTGGATGTGGATGAGCTTAGCGTCGAGGAACTTACACCTCTAGAGTACTATAGGATGTACATAGCTCCCATAAGTAGAAATAACGGTTGGAGCTTCAGGGCCCGCCGCCGTTCCCCTGGTCCCACCTAAGGGGACCAAAGGGGGCATAGCATTTAAGCGGGTCTCCCCGCTACGTTAGATTTAAATTAACCTGTCATAATAAAATTTTCGCTTCGTAAATTAACCCTTTATACTTCCTAAAGGCCTGCCCGTCTCATCCCACCCCATGAGGTAATAGTACTCTTTTAAAGCATCCTCTAACGAACGGGATAGGTGAGTTCCCTCCCCTACAGATGCCAATCTTTCGGATAACACATCCGAGAAACCGCTAACGTTAGAATTAAGGCCGAAGCGCCTAAGCGCAGTTTCTATCAACTTACCTCTAATTAGTAATTCCTCCTCGCTCCACTCCCCCCAACCGGTAATTGAATTTAGTAACTTCGTTAAATTACCTATATTTTTAATTAAGAAGGGACAAATAATTAATGAACTAGCTAAGTTAATTTTAGATCTTAGCCCTACCAATTCATGGGCTAATTCCCTTACGTTACGAGGGCGTAACTTCTCCATGAAGGGCCATTCCTCTAAATCGGCACCCTTATTGGATGTCATTAGGCTAAGCGCTATCAATGGGTCCTTGAAGGGATCTAAGGAAGGGGCCTCTAAGCCCTTAGCATAAGCAGCCATTTTAAGGCTATCATAGCCAATTATCCTAGAAGCTCTAACTATACCCTCCGCAAGTAAAGCCCCGAACCCCCTCCTATAAGTTACTAATTTAATTAATTCCGCTAGTAGCTCCCGTCTCCCATATCTTAACCTTAAGCCACCAGTGAAGTTAACATCTATAATTCCCTTTTCGAAAAGCTCTATAGCCCACCCTATTACGTTACCTAAGGAAGTAGGGTCTAAACCTAAGTTAAGCGAAAGATAAATTAAGCCTACGGCCTCTCCCGCCTTAATTATTAAATTATTAAAGGCTAAGGTAATTACCCAAGCGTAATCTAACCCCTCTAAATGGGAACCGTTAGGGGTAGCGTAAACCCTATTACACTTAACTTCGCAATCCCTACAACCGGTTCGTCCTTTAATTAGTTTATTGAGCTCGAATATAAAGGACCTTAAATCTAATGCGTAGCGTGCCCTAAAGTTCTTACATAATACTGCTCCTACTTTAACTAATTCCTCTAAGAAGTAAAACCTCCCTAAATTGAATACCCCATAGCGTTCACTAACCGTTAATTCCTTAAGCGCTTCCTTAAATGAGCTTAAATTAGCTACTCGAACTCCCTTATCCCTCTCTTTAACAACCGTTACTATAGCTTTTAACCCTTTACTCCCCATTACGGCCCCTAAGCCACCCCTACCCCCCGGCCTTAAACTATCGTTAAATACCTTAGCGTACCTAACCAAATTCTCCCCCGCCGGTCCTATGACTAAGACGGAGGAATGCTCACCATACCTTTTAGTTAACTTAGCGATGGAACTAATTACGTCTAAACCCCAGTACTCATAAGCTTCAATTACTTTAACCCCCCTTGTGGTTAACAGTAAGTAGACCGGTACTTCGGATCTCCCCACTATTTCTAACGCATCGTAACCTAGGGCCTTTAAGGAGGGGCCAAATCCTCCCTCTACGCATTCATCCACGTATATCCCCGTTAAGGGAGATTTAGCGGCTATTACCGCTCTATCGCTACCCGGAACTAAGCCCGTTAAGGGTCCCGTGGCTATAATTAAAGGACATAAGGGGTCGAAAGGGTGTAAGTACTCCCCTCCCTCCCTCATGAGCAAGCTTACTGCTAATCCCCTACCGCCTAAGTAGGTTTTCAACTCCTCCTCGCTAAGTTCCTCCTCAACTACTTTACCCCTCGATAAATCCACTTTAAGTAATTTCCCCCAATATCCACCCTCCACGCTTACTACCTCCTAAGTATTAAGAAGTTTTGCCTAAGCCTCTTCTCTACTTTTATATAACCCCTTAATTCCAACCTCCTCACTATCCTCCATAGCGTAGTTTTAGGAAGGTTAAGTTCTAGGGCTATATCGCTTTGATAAGCTTTACCCCCCCTCCTCTTTAACGCCCTTATTAAGGCCTCCTCCTCAGGCGTTAAAACGTACTTGGATCCTCCTCTTACTTTTACTATAAGTATTATAGTAATTATAGCCGCTGAAGTAGGCAAGATTAATAAGAGGAGGAAGAGAGAGCTACCCCTACTTTCCGGCTTATTAGTTAAAGTTACGCTAGTTAATACGTACTTTACATATTGTTCTCCAGGCGGTAACCCTAATATTAAGGATCCCCCCATTGAATCTATACGGGAGGGTACGGAACTTAAATCTACTACTACCGCCCCGCGCGGTAATACTACTGTAGAATTAGTAGGTAAATCCGCTTTCAGCATCCATATAGGGCCGTCCTTAAAGGTAAGGTCGTAAGTAAAGTATATTACATTTACCTCCTCCGCTAAACTAGTATTGTATATGAGTAAATAATCGCCCTCCTCCCTATGGGCTAATGGTCTATTCCTTTCGTCGAAAACTAAGGGGGGTAAATTCTTTAAAGGGGTACCGAGTAGCTTTAGCTTTAACGTAGCGGACGAAGGTGTTAAAGTAGCATTAACCATAACTAAACCGTTTTCATATACCCTTAACCTTAGCTTTAAGTAAGGGTAACCACTAGCGTAAGTACTCGGAATTAAAGTAATTATCGCTATCGCGGCTACCGTTAACGTAAGTATGTAGCGCATTTAAAGGCACCGACAGTTGAAATAGGGAACGAAGTTATTTAGCCTTTTTCAACGAGGTTTACTTATCATATTGTAAACCAAAGATAGCATATCGTAAACTAGGTTAATTACGTCCTTAGCTTCGTTCAAGTTACCTTTACTTAAGGACTCCAAGCCGCTACTTAATAGTGATTCTATCCCCTCCATTATCTTACCTATGGCGAGGGATAGCCTGGGATTCAACGTCCTAGCTCCTATTACAGCTTTATACATAGCCTTAAGTTCGTTCAAGTAATTCCGAGCTACCTCGTAAGCTACCTTTAGGTCCTCCTCCGTCGTTACTGACCACCTAATACTAGAGGGCTTTACGCCTTTCTCCCCGCTTATCTTCACCATGATCTCTAAAGCCTGTGAATACAACCTCATGGCTTGTTTAAAATGCTTAATAGCGTTAAACTTATCGCCCCTAACGTAATAACAGTTAGCTAAATCCAATGACTTATTGGCTTCCTTAATTAGCGAATCGACTAACTTCAATCCCTCCGGTTTAGGATAGCCTATTCTAGTTATTAATTCCTTCCTTAAGCTAAGTACTATACCCTTAGCTAAGTTAGCCTCCTTCATTAATCTACTTAAATTATCGCAGTAAACGTAATTTAAGCCGTAAGTTAGTAAAAGTAAGGCTAGTAATATCATTCCAAGGACTCGTTTATGTAGACTAGCCAATCCCTATCCCCTATTTCCCAAGATTTAAGTAATTTATAAGGGATGTCACGAAACCTAAGTTCCCCCTTTCATCTATCCCCTAAGGTTTAAGTATTCCAAATTAGTAACGGTAAAAATATTTTAGCTACTTACATCCTTACCTTCGGTGCTGGAAGTGGAGGAAGTCGTAGGCTGGGTTAACGCTAAGCGCAAGCTAGGCGGGATAATATTTATAGAATTAATCCCACGTTCTTCGCTTAAGCCGTTAACGGTGGTAGTTAAGAGAGATAATAGCGGTTTATGGGAGGTAGCTAAGAAACTTAAGTTAGGTAGTGCAATTAGGGTTAAGGGCGAGAAGGTAAGCGGAGGTATTAGTAAGAGGGGGGAGGAATTTAAACCCTCGGAGATAGTTGAAGTAGCTTGCCCCTCGGAATCGATACCTGTGGACCCCCTATTGAAAGCGGGAGTTACCCTAGATACCTTAATACGTTATAGGTACTTAATGTTGAGGAATCCAAAGGTAAGGGCCGTATTTAAGATAAGGGCTCTATTGCTTAAATACGCTAGGGAGTACTTGGAAAGCGAGGGGTTCTTAGAGGTAAATACCCCTAAGCTTTGCGGAGCTGGAGCTGAAGGGGGGGCTGAAGTCTTTGAACTAGATTACTTCGGTAGGAAGGCTTATTTAGCTCAAAGCCCCCAGCTTTATAAACAAATGTTAATGGCCGGGTTACCCAAGGTATACGAAATAACCCCTTACTTCAGGGCCGAAAAGCACCATACTACTAGGCATTTGAACGAAAGCTGGGGCATAGATGCCGAAATGGGTTTTATAAGGGGGGTAGATGATGTAATGCGCTTACTCGAGGGCTTAATCTCCTATATTTTAGGAGAATTAAGTAAGAAAGCTAAAGAGGAATTAAACGCCTTAGGGGTAGAGGTAGAACCGCCCGTCATTCCATTTAAAAGAGTAACGTACGATGAAGTTTTGAAGTTGTTGAAGGAGGAGGGTCTAGTACTTAGGTGGGGTGAGGATCTAACTCATGAAGCTGAACGTAAGTTAGGGGAAATCATGAAGGAGAAGGGCTACGAGCTATACTTCATAATTAATTACCCTTGGGAAGCTAAACCTTTTTACATCATGAAGGAAGGGAGGTTAAGTAAGTCGTTCGATTTAGACTATAAAGGCTTAGAGATAGCTTCCGGCGGCCAGAGGGAACATAGGTTTAATGAATTAATTAAGAACATGAGAGAAAAGGGATTAAATGTGGAGGATTTCGGCTTCTACTTAGAGGCCTTTAAGTACGGTATGCCACCTCACGGGGGTTTCGGTCTAGGGGTCGAGAGGCTCCTCATGTCGTTACTTAATCTCAGTAACGTAAGGGAGGCCATCTTATTCCCTAGAGATATCCAGAGGTTAATACCTTAAGTTAAAGGGAGGCCATCCGAAAAATAATATATAAGTACCCCCCGTTAAATATATAAACGGTGTATTTAAGATGAGCCGTCTTTTTCACCATAGGAAGCCTAGGTATAGGATAGAGAACGTAGTAGCATCGGTTACCTTCGACCAAGGGATAAACTTAAGCTTAATAGCTGAGAGGATACCCTATACGGAATACGATCCTGAACAATTCCCGGGTTTAGTATTAAGGTTAGCTAAACCTAAGACCGCCATACTGATCTTCTCTACAGGTAAGATGGTATGTACAGGAGCTAAATCGGAAGAGGAAGTATATAAAGCAATAGATAAGGTAGTTAAGCTACTTAGAAAACACGGAATAAAGATATCCAATCCTAAGATAACTATTCAAAATATAGTAGCTTCGGGCAATCTTAACGCGGAGGTAAACTTAGAGAAGGCGGCTTACTTACTCGAGAACTCCATGTATGAACCTGAGCAGTTCCCCGGCTTAATATATAGGATGACAGATCCTAGGGTAGTAATACTCATCTTCAGTAGCGGTAAATGCGTTTGTACGGGCGCTAAGAAGGAGGAGGACGTAGAGGTAGCCATAAGGAAATTACACGAAAAGCTAATAGAACTAGGAGTTATTTACGCTTAGACCTCCATGGCTGATTGGATAATAACCCACGGGGATGGGGACGGGGTAGCTTCAGGAGCCCTAGCTTTAGCGGCTTTAGGAAGGGCTAGAGTATATTTCTCCCATCCCGTAGGATTGTACGGGGACCTAAGGGAAGTAGTTAAGGAAGGGGATAGGGTAGTTATATGCGATATAGCTTTAAATGAAGCCCATCTAGGGGAGCTAATTAAGTTACTCAGGAGGTTAGGCGAGAGGGGCGAAGTGATTTACATAGACCACCATCCTTTACCCTTAAAGATAGGACTCCCCGAATTGAAGGAATTACCTTTAAACTTCATATGGGATAAAGGTCCTTGCTCTTCAGAACTAACCTTTAAGTTCTTCGAAGATACTTTAGACCCCGATTTCGATAGGGTAGCGATATATGGGGCTATAGCGGATTACGCTTTTAATACTCCCTTCATAAGGAGAGCTTTAACTAGGTGGGATCTAAGGTTAATATACTTCGAAGCGGGGGTATTAAGCCAAGGCTTGGAAGGTAGTAGGGGGCTTCACGAATTCAAGAGGCACGTAGTAGAGCATCTAAGTAGGAATTTACTACCTAGTTCCCTATCCGAACTCCTAGTAAGAGCTTTAATAGAGAGCTTAAACGAAGAGGAAATGAGGGTTAGAATAAAGGATAGGATAGTTAGGGAGGGCGACGTAGCTTATGTTCTTAACCCTCATGGTAGCCTATCTAAGGCAGCTACTTACGTTAAAGTTATGAGCGGAGCTAAGGTAGGTATAGCAGGTGAGGGGAGAAAGGGTAAGATAATAATGAGTTTAAGGACGGATATAGAAGGATTGGATTTGAATTCCGTACTTAGGGAGCTTACCCCTAAGTTAGGGGGGTCGGGGGGAGGTCATGAGAGAGCAGCTGGCGCTAGGGTACCTGAGGATAAATTTAAGGTTTTCATAGAGGAGTTAAACTCCTTAATATCTAAATTCTCCAATTCAATTGCTGAAGGTAAGTAGGATGCGGTTTAAATTTTAACCTTAGCTTACTCGGTTCCTCCCCTATTACCCTTATTTTATCTACTTCTATGTTACCTAAGCCTTTCCTCCATAGGTAGTAAAGGTAACCTACTTCCTTAGGGTCGAAGCCCATTAACCAGGCCGTTAAGGCATCTACCTCTACCGCATTAGTACCTGCTACAGCTACTCCCCACTTAATCGGTTCCCCGGAAGTAGGTCCTGCCCCCTCCATACCCTCGAAGCCATCTATTATGGATAAGTGTGGCATTAAGTGCTCCGCTAATTTAGCTAAACTTAAGTTTATAGCTTTATAACCTTGATGTACCTTGGATTTATCTCCCTTTTGAACGGCCCCCATAACTAAGTTCTTAATGCTTAAGGTAACCATTACCGTATCGTGGGTCTTAGGCCTACATATGGAAACCCTTAAATCGCTACTTAAAGCTACTTTAGATACCCTAACTTCTATCTCCTCCTTCAAGCTAGGGCCGTAAACCTTAATTACCTCATAATCGTCTTCATTGAGATCTACGAACTCGATATCGTATCGATCCTTAAGTTCGTAATAACCGTAGTTTCTGAGTCCGTCCTCTAAGTCCAAGAAGGCCGGCCCCTCCCCTATTATTACCTTCCTATCCCCTACGTAACGTACTAAGAAGTCCAAGAAGGCCCTTACGGCTTCTACATGGGTAGCGGCGTATATATTCCTAGTGGTAACGAAATTAGGTTTAACCAATATCCTCTTAGCCTCCTTAAGTTTAGGTACTACGTAATCCTTAAGTAAGCTTAAGGAATTCCAAACGCCATCGTAATGGTTACTAGCCCTGACTAAGGCTATAGGCTTTACCTCCATAATAATGCCACTAAGTGGAGGTATCTAGAACTACGATAGATAAGTTTTACTAGCGTGGGGTTCTTAAATGTCTAAGGAAGTTACATGTAGGAGGTAAGGTACCTTGCTAGCCCTTTCCCCCCTCCTGTGGATTTCGGGCTTAGCGTTAATACTTCTAGGAACGGTATTAGTGCTCTTAGGGGCGCTTAAATTATCGAGGGGTAGGGCTAGGGTGGGCGGGGTCCTCTTCGTAGGGCCAGTACCGGTGGTATTCGGTAGCGATGAACAAGTAGCTAAATGGGCTTTAATTTTAGGGTTAATAGTCCTAGCATTAACGCTGATCTTATTTACGTTACTTCCCAACTTCTTACCCTAAGTATCCGTATTTAGCCCATATGTGGCAAGTACCCTCCGATGAGACCATACAGGGACCTAAGGGCTTAGAGGGGGTACAGGCCCTCATGAACATAGGGCAATCCTTGGGCTCCATTATCCCTAGTATTACTTCAGCACATTTACAACCTGGCTTTATATCGTCCCCCTCTCCGATATCTCTTAACTTATCCTCGAAGTAAAGCCTAGCATCCCAAGTGGAGAATTCGTCCTTCAGTTTTAATTTACTTAAGGGTACTAATCCTATCCCCCTCCACTTACCGTCTACTACTTCGAAAACCTCCTTTAAGTATTGTTTAGCTCTTAAGTTCCCCTCATAACTTACTACCCTACTATATTCGTTAACTAAGCGCGCTTTACCCTCCCTTAATTGTTTAAGTATTTCGGTTACCGCTATCATTACGTCTAACGGTTCGAAGCCCGCTATTACAGCAGGTATCTTAAAGTCCTTAACTACGTACTCCCAAGCGCTAGCTCCCGTTATCGCCGAAACGTGGCCTGGGCATATTACTCCCCTAATAGGTGAAGCTTTTAAGGAGAGTACGTATCTCAATACAGGTACGGTTAACCTATAGGAAGTTAGTAGCTTAATTACCTCGGGCACCCTACCCTCATAAAGGGGGGAGGCTACTGTAGGAGCCGTAGTTTCGAACCCTACTGCGAAGAAGACGCTATCCTCCTTTACCCTCTTCCTTAGTACATCGTCGAAACCGTAAACTACTTTCACCTTACCGCCCTTAGCTCTAGCTTGAGCTAAGCTCATTTTCGAACCCGGGACCTTATACATATCCCCGTAAGTATACACGGTAACTCCGGAGAGAGCTAGTTTTACAGCCTCATCCACCTCCCTAGCTGGTACTATGCATACTGGGCAGCCGGGCCCCGCTATGAGCTTTACGTTAGGGGGCATTAGATGTCGTAACCCGTAGTGAGTTATAGTATGTTCGTGAGTGCCACACACGTGCATTATCCTTATTTTATCTAATCCTTTAGCTAATCCCTTAATTAACTTAGCTAACTTTAAAATTAAAGCCCTATCCCTAAAACGATCTAATACTTCGCCCATGATTATTAGCAAATCCTAGGTACTATTTCCCCGCTAGGAGGTTCTAAGGGCCTTAAACCGCCTACGGAAGTCTCGAGGAGCACCTTACCCCCCTTACCTACTACCTCGCCTATTACAGTAGCGTCCTTAAATCCTCGCATCCTTAATTCCCTTACTAATTCCTCCGCCTTCTTAGCTTCAACCCCTAGGAGCGCCCTCCCCTCGGACGCTAGTATTAATGGATCGACCCCTAACATCTCAGAGTACCTCCTAACGGCGTTCCTTATCGGTATGAGCTCCTCCTTTATCCTCACGGTTACCCCGGATTTTCGGGCCATTTCGTTAAGGGCCGAAGCTAGACCCCCCCTAGTTAGGTCCTTAGCTGCCGTTACTCCCCCTACTTCTAGGGCTATCTCCATTAATTTAGTTAACGGAGCGCAATCCGAGAGCAGTCCCCCCTTCACCTCCATACCCATTTGGGCAGCTAAGATAGCTGCTCCATGCTCCGCTATCGTACCGCTAATTACCAGTTTATCGCCTACTTTCAATCCAGCGTCGGTAATTAAGCGTTTAACTAAACCTACGCACGTAGTAGATATTATTATCCTATCTACCTTACCCCTAGGCATTACCTTAAAGTCCCCACCCACTAGGGCTACGCCCTCTCTATTAGCTACTTCGGCCATGGAATCCAATATCCTACGTAAGTAACTTAAGGGGAACCCTTCCTCAACTACTATGCTATCTAGTATTACTATGGGTTTAGCTCCCATAACTACTACATCGTTTATAGAACCGGTTACCGCTAACTTACCTATATCCCCTCCTGGGAAGAATATGGGCTCTACCGTATAGCTATCCGTAGATATTACTAAGTTAAACCCGTTTAACGGTATCGTTGCTCCGTCATCTAACTCCCTTAGACCTATTCCCCCTTTGTAGTCCTTATACTTGAAGCGAGGTGCTATAAGTTCCTCCACTAGCCTTAGGGTTTCCACCCCTCCGCTACCGTGAGCTAATGTTACTACTTCCTCGCTTACCATAACCCATGACCTCCGCTATTTCCTTCCATAACTTTAACGTAATTAAAGCATCCTCCTCGCTTACTTTAGATATAGCCGCTCCGGCGTGGATTATTACGTAATCCCCTACCTTTACTCCTGGTAATAAAGATACGTCCACCTCCCTCCTTATACCCCCGAAGTCTACTAAGGCCCTAAAACCCTCCTTTAGCTCTACTATCCTGCCAGGTACGCCTAAGCACATCGCTATTACCCTTATGTACATCTAAAGGCTAATATAAAAGCGTTATAATCTATCCGAGGATGGTCGAGGTAAAGGCGTTAATAGTGAAGGTAAAGGGTTTAGTTCAAGGAGTGGGCTTCAGGCCATTTGTATATAGGTTGGCCGTAAGTTTAGGGCTTAAAGGTTACGTAAGGAACATGGGAGGCTCCGAAGTGGAAATATTAATTGAAGGTCCCAAGGCCGGGTTAAGGGAGTTCTTAAATAAGCTAAGGAAGGAAGCCCCTCCACCCGCTTTAATAGATGAAGTGAAAGTGGAAGAAACGGTACCTAAGGGCTTAAAGACCTTTAGGATAGAGAGGAGCGGTAAGGAAGTTAAGCTCATTTCGATGATACCCCCCGATATCGGTATATGTGAGGAGTGCCTTAAGGAGGTACTAGATCCTAAATCGAGGTGGTTTAATTACCCATTCAATTCCTGTGCTTGGTGTGGGCCTAGGTTTACCATTATGGAAGGAATACCCTACGATAGGGATAAAACCTCCATGAGGGACTTCCCCCTTTGCGAAAGTTGCTTAAGGGAGTACGAAGATCCCAGTAACTTAAGGAGGTTTCACGCTCAGGGTATAAGTTGCCCCCTTTGCGGTCCTAGCCTTAAGTTACTAGATAGGGAAGGTAATGAAGTAGAAGGGGATCCTTTAACTATTGCAGCTACCTTAATAGATGAAGGTAATATAGTAGCCGTTAAGGGATTAGGGGGTTTTCATTTAGCGGCTTTAGCTTCGGATGACGAAGTAGTAGCTAAGTTGAGGAAGAGGAAAAATAGGCCCAGTAAACCCTTCGCCTTAATGGCTTTAAACTTAGAAGTTGTAAGGAAGATAGCTTTGGTTGGTGAAGAGGCAGAGGCTTTACTAACTTCCCCTCAAAGGCCTATAGTAGTATTGCCTAGGAGACCTAATTCCTTCGTCTCCAAGTTGATAGCTCCGGGTTTGAGTACTATAGGGGTAATGCTACCCTATACGGCACTCCATTACTTACTCTTGTCTAAATTAAGGGATCGCTTAGCTATAATGACTAGCGGTAACAGGAGGGGGAAACCTATAATTAAGGACGAGCGAAAGGCCTTTAAGGAATTAAAGGAAGTAGCGGATTACTTCCTCGTACATAATAGGAGGATAGTTAATAGGTGCGACGACAGCGTAATTAGGTTTACGCGGGGTAAACCTAGCTTTTTGAGAAGGTCTAGAGGATACGTCCCTTTATGGGTAGAGGTGAACGGGGAGTTCTCAAGGCCTGTAATATGCTTAGGGGCTAGTACTTCTACGGCGGCTAGCTTAGCTATAGGTAAGTACGTAATACTTACCCAATATATAGGTGACGTAGAGGATTTGGAATCGCTTAGCTTCTTAAGGGAGGCGTTAAGCTTCCTACTTAAGTCCTATAAGGTAAACTTAAGGGACGCTATAATAGTTGTAGACCTTCACCCGTCTTACCTTTCCACTAGGTTAGGTGAGGAATTAGCTAAGGAACACGGGACGGAGTTAATTAGAGTACAACACCATTATGCACACGTAGCTTCCGTAATGGCTGAGAGGAGGGTCGAGGAAAGTATGGGAATAGCTATAGATGGTGCTGGATATGGTATAGACGGTAGGATATGGGGAGGGGAAATAATATACGTAAAGGAGGATAGCTTCGAAAGGGTAGGTCACTTAAAATATCACTTAATGCCGGGAGGGGATTGGGCTACTAAATATCCCGTTAGGATGTTAGTAAGTATCCTTAGAACCTTCTTAAGCGAGGAGGAGGTAATTAAGTTAATGAGGAAGAGAGGGTTAATTAAGGGTTTAAAGTATGGTGAGGAGGAGTTGGAGGTATGCTTAAGGCAAGTAGAATTAGGGAGGGGGCCCTTCACCTCGAGTACGGGCAGGGTATTGGATTCGCTTTCAGCTTTACTTAAAATATGTTTTGAAAGGACTTACGAAGGTGAACCAGCCATCCTCTTAGAGGAGTACTCCAGGGGGGGTAGGTTAATCGAGGGGGTGGAATTTCCCCTAAGGAGGGAGGGAGGGGAGTGGATAATAGATACCTCTAGGGCCTTCGAAAGCGTACTCGACCTATTGGACTCCGAGGACCCTAAATCCATAGCCTTAACCTTCCAATATAGGCTAGGGGAGGCCCTAGGGGAAGTAGTATTAAAGGAGGGAAAGGAGTTGGGATCGGCGAGAATTCCGGTTTCCGGGGGTTGTGCGGTTAACGATTACATAATTAAAGGGATATCCGATAAGTTAGAGGAGGGGGGTTTCGAAGTAATCCTCAATGAAAAAATACCTCCCGGCGACGGCGGTATAGCTTTAGGACAGGCCTTCGTAGCGTTGAAGCGATCAGGTAGGGAGGCCTAGGATCGGCTTGTAGCGGTCTCTTCACTTATCAGGGCTTTGAACCCTCCTCATCCCTAGGCCCCTAAACGTAAAATACTTAAAAAGCGATATTAAGGTTCATTAACCTTAGCCTAGCCACCCTATTAACTTAAGTACTAAAAGAGCTATGAAGTTAACTGCCGCTAAGGGCGTGGACCAAGCCCATAATACCTTAATAGCTTGATCTATCCTATACCTAGCTACTATACCCCTAACGTAGCTTACTATTATGGTTAACGCCGTTAATTTAATTAAAAACCATAAGGTACGCGATAAGGCTACCATACCCGCTACTATAGGGCCGCTAGGCCCGCCTAAGTAAACGGTAACTATCAGCGCTAATAGTAACAGTAGCTCTATATCGTTAGTTAACCTAAATATAGCTAGCCTT
>NJEH01000063.1 GCA_002254595.1 Thermofilum sp. ex4484_15 | reverse complement strand
TAGCCTTACCTAGGGAGCTCGAAGAGGCAGCCCTCATAGACGGTTGCGGCCCTATATATACGTTCTCCAAGGTCGTACTACCCGCTTCCAAGCCCGCTTTAGCTTCCACCGCTATATTGGTATTTACTAGCATCTGGAACGAATTCCTAATAGCTTTAACCCTAGGGGGTACGAGGGTGAAGATGGTAGCGCCTGTTATAGCTGAGCTTAAGGGCTGTTACGCGGCATTATGGAATTTACAGATGGCCGGGGCCGTCATAGGATCCCTACCCCCGCTACTATTCTTCATAGTAGCCGGTAAGTACTTCGTAAGGGGTCTATTAGCCGGTACCATTAGGGGTTAACTTCCCATCGTAGGTTTCGAAAACGATATCGTAACGAGTTAGCTAAATCCTCCACAAAAGCTTAAGAATTAGTTAAACCTCCTTAGGTACCTTGATGAGCTATGAGGGGCGCAACCCTCCTACTACTATTGCTCATCGTAGCCCTCCCGATATACGCGGCTCCCCCCTTTACTATAGTAGGTAACGTACGTAGGGAGGGCGTAGCTACGGGCGGTGGCTTCTCCACTTATTACCTCTCCTTGGGTAACTACGTTGAAGCTAGGGGGGTAGTTGACGCTTACGGTTCGTTCTACGTAAACGGATTCACTAGCTTCTCGGAGTACTCCGCCCCTCAATTCGCTAGCGCTAATTTAACCGATAGTAGGAGGTTGATAAGTAAAGAGGGGGGTATTTACGGTTGGTTCGAATATACGAACGACGAACTAAGGGCCTCCTCGGGTTTCGGCTTCGAAAGCCCCTCCCCCCTAAGCGTATACGGGCGATCGTACATATCCCAGAATAGCCTTAACGTAGGTTTGGATGCGGTAGGTACCGGTAAGTTCGTTACGGGCGCCGTATGGTACTTCAGCCAGGATAGGCCTTGGGATCACTACTACGAAAAGTACCGCTTAAACGGGAACTTCGCCGCTAGTTTCGCTTGGAACTTCACCACCCCTCCCACGGTATTGCCTATGCCCACCGGTAGGCCCGCTACTATAGCTCTCTGGCCGCGCTCCTAGTAGTAGCTCCACCCTTAAGCGGGCGGCAACTTTATAACGCGGTTATCAATTACTTGACTTAACGGGGTTTAAGTACATGAAGGCTACGTTAGAGAACTTAGTAAGGGCGTTCATAGGGGAAAGCCAAGCGAGGAACAGGTATACTTTCTACGCTAGTGTAGCTAGGAGGGAGGGATTCGAACAAATAGCTGAAGTATTTTCCCTAACCGCGGATAACGAAAGGGAACATGCCGAAACGCTCTTCGAGCTGATTAAGGAACTCAAGGAGGGGTTAAAGGAGGAGGTAAGGGAGTTAAAGGTAGAAGTAGTAGCGCCCTTAACGTTAGGTACTACGGTAGAGAACCTTAAGGCGGCTATAGCCGGCGAGAATTACGAACGTTCCGAGATGTACCCTAAGTTCGCCGAGATAGCGGAAAGGGAGGGTTTACCTGAAGTAGCTTCGAGGCTTAGGGCTATAGCTAAGGCCGAACACCATCACGAGGAGAGGTTTAAGAAGCTCCTAAGGGAAGTTGAAGGGGGTACGGTATTTAAGAAGGCAAAAGCCGTCTGGTGGGTATGCCGTAAATGCGGCTACGTTCACTTCGGTACGGAACCGCCCGATAAGTGTCCTTCGTGCGGACATAGTAGGGCCTACTTCCAGGTTAAGTGCGAAGAGTATTAACCTAAAGGGAATTACTTTTTTAAAGGAAGGTTAAGGAGCTCCTAACCTCCGAAGTCCTTTTAAGTTACGGCGAAGCTATTAAGGAGGCCGTTGTTACCTTGGGAATATTAGCTTACGAAAACTTTAAGAAAAATCCCTCCAATTAAGACCTAGGTGGTAATATTGGATAGGGCTATAGCGTTATTGCTTACCTTCTTAACCTTAATAGCCGTACCGTGCTTAAGCGGTGCTAAGGGGATAACCCTAGTTAAATTAGGGGTTAAGGGCGCCCCTAAGGGCGTGATACCTGTACTTTACAGGGTAGTTTATAGGGGAGAGGTAATAGGAATGGGCATATCTACCTTGCCCGTAGCTATAAACGTTTCGGCAGCTAACTACACCGAGCCCTTGGAAGTTAGGATTATCGTACCTGCTTATTATAGCACGTTAGGAGCGCTATATAGGTTAATAGGTGATTTCTTCGTGGATTTAAAGGTAAATTCGACTTCGGCGCCCGTTAATTATAACTTTACTTACGTATCCTCCCCTAAGCCCGCGGCTAGGCCCTCCCCCAGCGCCCCTATTTCCCCCGGCGGTTACTGCCCGGCCTGTAGGGCTAGGGGCTAAGAGGTGATAAAGGTGGGTCGGGTAAAGCCACTCCCCCTACTGTTCGTACTGCTAATCTACTTAAGCTTAAATTACCCGTTAGCTGGGTTTAAGGGATTAAAGTTCTTCGACGGTAGGGACCTAGTGGGATTGCCCGGTTTCTTCGACGTAAAGGAGGTAGTGGTCTTAAGGCGAGGAGGTCCGAGGGGTAATTACTCCTTAACTTTTAACTTCTTCAGCCCCTTACCTAAGGACGCTTTAGTTTATGGCAACATCTTCATAGATTACGACCCTTCTAAGAAGGCGGGGGACCCCTCCGGTTCGGATTACCAAATAATTTTCACGGCGGGAGGCAACTTTACTACGGCCTTGTTAGCCGCTTGGGATAATAGAGCTAGGGATTGGGCTTGGGCTAAGAGCGTTAAATTAAAGGCCTCTAGGGGTAGGGAGGGTATAACGCTTAGCTTACCTAGTTGGGCCTTAAACCCCCTACTTTCCCCGAGCCCTACGCTTAGGAGGGTAGCTAGCTTAATAAGGGCTCAAGTGTACGTATCGCTTACCGATCCCGTTAAGTTCACGGAATTCCCTTTAGCTAGGTTGACTACTTCTTGGAGGTTACTATACCATGATAACGTAGGCGAATTAAGGGTAGGGTGGATGGATTTAGTAAGCGTAATGGTAGCTAAGAACGCCACCCACTTATTAGTTAACTTAATGACTAGGAGCCCTATACCGTTACCGAGGCCCGGTACTATCTACGGATTAGCTCTTAGGTTACATTTCGATATAGATGGAAATCCCGAAACCGGTTTTAAGGCTCTAGGCGGAGCTGAAAGGGAGGCCGTTTTAACGTTTAGCCTAAGCCACGCTACGGATATGATCGAGAGGAAGAGCGAGGTACAGTTTAGCGAGTGGGATCCTAAATTAAAGGCGTGGGTGCCCTATAAGAGGTTGAGGGAAAAGCCGTTAAGTTTAGGAGGTGGGATAATATTCTCAATACCCTTAAAGGATATTAACGCTACTTCGAGTACTAAGGTAATATTAACCGGCGAACCTAGATTATTCAGCGGCTTGGATAGCAGGGTTTGCGATCTAATCCCCGGGGATTACTTTAAGGGGGGATGGGTAATCCTAGCCCCTGGATAGGGAGGGATGCCAATATTTCTTATTTTCCCTCTCCTTCATCGAATCCCATTCGCTTAATATCTTAACTGCTTCGTTAGCTACCTTTATAGCTTCCTCCTCGCCTTTTACCTCGAATTCGTTAGTAACCCTATTAGCGAAGACGGCTAGTACCGCTCCCGACCTTAAGCCGAATAGGTTCGAAAGGGTGAATATGGTGGAGCATTCCATTTCGAAGCTCAATACCTTAGCGTTCCTTAAGTCATCCACCAAGTTTAACATCCAACTCTGACGGTAACCGCCGTACCCCGGCCTACCTTGACCGGTATAAAAGCTATCGGTAGAAGCTACTATCCCCAAATGGTATTTATAGCCCAACCCCTCAGCAGCTTCTATTAACGCTACTAGCACTTCGTAATGGGGTACGGCCGGATATTCCTCCCTTACGTATTGTTTGCTCGTACCATCTAACCTTACGGCCCCTAGCGGTATTATTAGTTCACCTAACCCTACCTCCTTCACTATAGCGCCTGTACTACCTACTCTAATGAACGTATGAGCTCCTACGGAAGCTAATTCCTCTACAGCTATAGCGGCCGCCGGACCCCCTATCCCCGTGGAGGTAACGGAAACGGGAACCCCTTTATACCTACCGGTATAGGTGACGTACTCCCTATGCTCGGCGATAAGCTCGCTTTCATCCCAGTACTTCGCTATCCTCCTAGCCCTACTGGGATCCCCGGGGAGTAGTACGTAAGGGGCTACCTGCCCTGGAGCTACCGCTATATGGTAGCGGCGGCCCGACCTATCGCTCGGCCTCTCCGCGGAAACCATCTTCACGGCCTACCACCTTCAGTTAACGTGTAAATTAGCCTAGTAATACCCTTACCCTTGGACTGCCTTTTAAGTATCCTTATGCCTCCTATCTCCCTTAAGTCCCTTACGTGGGTACCTCCGCACGCTACGGCGTGTAATCCTACTATTTCAACTACCCTTACCTCCTCCACTTCGGGCGGCACTAACCCTACGTCCTCCCCGTACCTAGCTACGTATTTAGTTGCTTCATCCCTTTTAAGGAAGAAAGCCTTAACTTCCGCCCCCTTACTTATCGCTTTATTGGCTTCCTCCTCTATGGTAGGAAGTTCCTCCCTAGCTATTTTAACGTTAAAATCTATCCTCGAGGTATCGTAATCCTTATGGGCGCTCACTACCTTCACTCCTCCCCCCTTAACTTTCCTGATTATAGCCGAAAGTAGGTGTGCCGCGGTATGCATCTTCATTAACCTATACCTCCTATCCCAATCGATCATACCCTTAACTACGCTTCCTACCTTTACGCTGCCCTCCCATTTAGTGGCTTCGTGGATTATCTCCCCGCCTTCCTCCCTTACGTATTCTACGGATGCGTAGAAGCCCTCCCCCTTTATAATTCCCTTATCGCAAGCTTGTCCTCCGCTCTCAGGGTAGAAGGCGGTACTCTCCAGGATCAACGATAACCTATCGCCCTTACTTACCGAGACAACCTTAGAGGAGAACTCCTTAAGGTACGCGTCCTCCCAGTAGAGCTTCCTCGTAGGCATACTTCGGACCCTAGA
>NJEH01000062.1 GCA_002254595.1 Thermofilum sp. ex4484_15 | reverse complement strand
GAGGTACTTGGCATTGGGCTGAGTGGCAGGAGGTACCTTATCACGTAAAGTTAGGTAAGGTCCCCGAGGAGTGGGAGTGGAAACACATAGGTTTCGCTCTAGTGCCCGCCCCCGAGCCTGGACTTAAACCCGCAACCAATACCCATCCGTGGGCCTTCATGATAACTTCCCAATCTAAGCACCCAGAGCTGGCGTTCTTGTTATGCGTACTAGCTACTATGCCTTATTTCGATGTAAGGCATTGCCTATACGGAGGTAAGCTACCCGCTAGGCTTACTACTGCTAGCTTACCCGCTTTCCAGGAGAAGAAGTTCCTAGTGCAAACGCTATACATGCAGAAGTACACTAGTACGCTATTTAATCATCCCAAGATGCCGATTTACATTAGGCTAGTATTCGAGGCTGTGACCGCCGTCGAGAAGGGAACCCCACCGGAGAAGGCCCTAGATACCCTAATAAAGGCTCTTAAGGCCGAGATAGGTAAGGAAATAATTATAGGTCCTTAAATCCAATAATTTTTTATAATTTTTAAATCTTTCTTCCCCCTAAATTGTATTGATGGATATGAGGGTTAGCTTTAGGAGAATTAGAACGGCTTTAGCTAAGGAGGAGTTCAGGAGGGCCGTATTTGTAGTAGCTTTCCTCACTCCCTTCTTAGTTACTTTAATAGTTATTTACGGACTACCCAGTTTACTATGTTTTCTCATGTCCTTAACGGATATGGGCCTCAACTTCCAATTTAATTGGCTAACCCCCCCTTGGTATAATTACATTAAGATAATACAGTGCGAGGATCCTTACATCCCCGAGGTATTCTATACTACATTACTATATGTAGGAGCTACCCTACTAATAAACTCCCCTTTCGCATTAGTTTTAGGCATTTTTACTACTTATAACATTAGGAGGGAGAACTTATCGGCGGTACTTAGGCTATTATGGTTTTTACCTAGGATGACGCCGGTAGTAATCTACGGACTCTTATGGCAGTGGTTCGCCGATCCCTACGTAGGACCTTTAGCGAAGATAGGGCAGATTTTCGGCTTAAGGGATGTTTACTGGTTACTGGATAAGCCCTACTCCCAGATATTAATGATAGTGGTGAACGGTTACGTAGGCGCTAGCTGGGGTATGATAATTTTCTCCTCCTCCGTTAAATGTATACCCCTAGAACTTTTCTACGCCGCTAAGGTAGATGGGGCTTCCGATTGGGCGGTAATTAAGAATATCATCCTGCCCTTATTAAAATGGCCTATGCTCTTCGTTACCGCTTGGCAGACCCTATCCCTATTGGGCTCTTACGTACAGATACTCGTTATATGGGATGGACATGCTTTAACTTCGGGTACCGAAGTATGGTCGTTATATTCCTACGATATGGCCTTCCGCTCTTACGAATTCGGTTACTCAGCGGCGTTAGCCATGGTAATAGTAGTAGTAGCTCTAGGGTTAATAGCACTTTACTTTAAGATATTCGGTTTCAGGAGGATGCTAGAACCTTCGAGGGTAGAGGTGTAAGGTTATGTCCAAAGTCAGCACTTATAGGGAAGCCGTAGTAAAGGCTAAGGTTAGGTCGATCGTAGGGACTTTAATAGTCTACGGAGTAGTTTGCGTACCTTTAGTACCCTTACTATTGATGTACGGATGGCTTATAGTACAGGCTTTTAGCGGTAGGCCGGTAGAGTGGTTGCTACCTAACCAGCCTACCCTAGGGAACTGGTACTTCCTTACTAAGCCCATAGAGTTCGGGGGGACCCCTCTCTTCCCCGTTAGTTTCTGGAGGTTAGTACTTAATACGCTAATGTTAGCCCTCGGTACGGCGGGCTTAGTAGTAGTTATAGCTTCCTTAGCCGGTTACGCTATATCTAGGTTCGATTTTAAAGGTAGGGATCCTTTACTTAGGAGCGTAGTAATTTTACACTCCATACCGGGCGTATTGTTCTTGATAGCCTTAATGTACCTATTGAATTCGCTAGGTATATATGGTAAGGGGTTATTAACGATGATAAGCGTTATCATAATTAAGGCGGGGATAGAGTCGCCCATGTACACTTGGATGTTGAAAGGGTTCTTCGATTCCGTCCCTTGGGAACTTGAATGGGCAGCCCTAGTAGATGGCTGTAGTAGGTTTAAGGCATGGAGGAGCGTCGTTATGCCGCTAATATTCCCCGGAATAGCCGCCGTAAGCGTATTCGCCTTCCTCTCCGGCTGGGAGGAATTCATATTGGTGTATACTTATATTACGGATGAGAGGTACTTCACGCTTTCAGTAGCCTTAGATAGGTTAATAGGGGCTTTCAGGTTCATAAATTACGGAGTATTAGCCGCTTTCGGCTTATTCTATCTAATACCCGCTATAATATTCTTCATATTAACGCAGAAGTACTTGACTACATTAAGGATAATAGCTTATAAGGGGTAGGGTTTAATGCTAAGTAAGGAGTTAACGACTACTGTAGCGCTATTGTTAATTAACTTAACTGTATGCCCTTACCTTACCCCCCAATATCTGGATTTTAGTATAGGCAGATATAGCCTATATTCGCCTAGCCTAACTATAATCTTCAAGAAAGGTTACGGGTTAAGGCTACTAGTATGTGCCAGCCCTGAAGTGAAGCCGGGTTTTTACTTGGATAAGGAAGGTAGAATAATAGCTTTTAAACCCATGCTTCTCCAAGTAGGGGATTGGTATAGGTTATCTTTAGTTAAGGAGGGTAATTTAGTTAAAGTTTCGTTAACAGCTCTTAACGATACTTGGATAGCTACGAGAATAGATTACCTACCTACGTTCTATAAGCAGGGCATAGCCTTCGGCAAGAAGTCTATATACTTCACCGGAACCTCTATACTAATTAAATTATCACTAAGCAAGGAGGTTATAAATTATAACGCCGATCCCATACCCAATAAACTTAAGGATGAGGGGTACTTCCATTTAGGGGATTTGGATTATTATAACGGTTCGCTTTACATACCTGTAGAGAGGGAGGGTTACGAAAGGCCAGCTGTAATAGCTATCTATGATACGGATGAACTTAAAATGGTGAGCTACTTCTATACGCCTCAAGACCACATGCCATGGTTAGCCGTGGATGGCGAAGGCCTCATTTACACCTCGGAATACTCTCCGGTAAGCGAAATCTTAGTTTACAATGTAAGGAACTTAAAGGCCGGTAGCTACATAAAGCCGGTTAAGTCAATTAAGTTAAACCGTACGTTAGGTGGGGTCCAAGGCGGTGCTTTCTACCGCGGAAGACTTTACCTATCCGTAATGGATGGGTGGATCTACGAAGTAGACTTAAGTACAGGTACCGTAAGAAGGTTATTTAAATTACCCGATTTCTACGAGATGGAAGGCATGGACGTATACGAATTGGCCGATGGGACGTTGTACCACGTATTAATAAACACTAACTTAAACAGGAACTTAGTCTATCATTTAACTAAGTTAACCAAAGGTCAAAGGCTCGCATTATTTACGATTAAAGGAGAGGTAGGCGAAATCGTAAGTATAATTAAGCCTCCATGGGTAAATTCAACCCTACGTTCCTAACCCTTTATTACTTCAGCTACAGGCTTACCGTACTTTATAGTCTCTATGATTTCTTGAGGAGTTACCCCTTCCTTATAGTATTCAGCTATTTTACTTCCCTTATCCAATATCACGAATTTATCGGCTACTTCATATACGTGGTAAATGTTATGAGTAATGAAGATCGACGAGATCCCCCTCGCCTTCAACTCCTTAACTAACTCCAATACCCTTAAAGCTTCCCTAACCGATAGATTGGCTGTCGGTTCGTCTAAGATAACTAACTTAGCCTTAAAGTATACAGCCCTCGCTACGGCTACCGCTTGCCTCTCGCCCCCCGATAAGCTAGAGACCATGACGTGGGGGGACCTTATCTTTATCCCTATGTCGCTTAACGTCCTCATGCACTCCTCGTTCATCCTCTTAAAATCGAGTAACTGAAGGCCCTTACCCTTAACGGGTTCCCTACCTAGGAAGAAGTTCCTAGCTACACTCATCACATCTACTAAAGCTAAGTCCTGATATACCATTTCTATCCCCGCGCTCCTAGCTTCTAATGGCGAGGACCACCTCACCTTCTTACCTTCGAAGTAGATTTCGCCCTCATCCGGCCTTAAGTATCCTATTATTATTTTAGCTAAAGTGGACTTACCTGCCCCGTTATCGCCTACTAAGCCTACTACTTCCCCCTTATTCATATTAAAACTGACGCCCTTCAACGCTTCTACCCTACCGAAACGCTTCTTGACGTTAACTACCCTAAGTAATTCTTCCCCCATCCTTAGAAACCCCCTTTACCCTAATAAATAGGGACCTTACTCATTTAAAAGTTACCTTGCTGGGGATAGAGCTTTTAAGGTAGTAAGCCCTTTAGCGAATACGCTGGGGGGTTAGGTTTGAGGGAAGTAAGGATAGGCGTAATAGGGTTAGGTAGGATAGGAGAGCTCCACGCTAAGAACTTAGCTTTTAGGGTGCCTAGAGCTAAATTAGTAGCCGTAGTAGATGTAGATAAAGGAAAGCTAAATAAGGTAGTATCGGAGCTAGGTGTAGGCGGCTTCGAAGATTATAGGGATTTACTTAAAGGGGACATAGTAGATGCCGTAGTAATAGCTACCCCCAGTTATATGCATGTTAAAATGGTAGAGGAGTTCGCCGAGGCCAGTAAGCATATATTCTGCGAGAAGCCTTTAGCCCTTAACTTAGAGGGAGCGAAACGTTGTGTAAAAGCTGTTGAAAAAGCCGGCGTTAAATTACAAGTAGGTTACATGAGGAGGTTCGATCCCGGTTACTCTAAGGCTAAGAAGATAGTAGAGAGGGGGGAGATAGGTAGGCCTGTTTTAATTAAGTTAATTAGCAGGGATCCCGCCCCTCCTCCTGGATGGGTAGCCGATCCTAAGCTAAGCGGAGGGATCTTCATAGATTTAGCTAGCCACGATTTCGACTTAGCTAGATGGCTGATGAGGGGGGAAGTAAGAAGGGTATACGTAGAAGGAGGGGCACTGGTATATGAGGAAGTCAGGAAGTATGGGGATTTAGATAACGCCGTAATTAACTTACTCTT
>NJEH01000061.1 GCA_002254595.1 Thermofilum sp. ex4484_15 | reverse complement strand
CAGGAGTAGGAAGGAGGGCACGGCTAAACCAAAGTACTTGGAGAACCTACTATACCTAGCTACTTTACTAATTACCCTAGCTAAATTATAGGTACGCGGTTCTAAGGAGTAATGAGGAGGTACGAAACCCGTTTCTACCTCCACTATTAGGTCTCCTTCGCTAGAATCAGCGTAAACATCGCAAACTAAGTCGTTAGTTAACTTATGTTCCACAGTAACTTCGAAACCCTTAGAAAATAGGTAATCGGCTACTAGGACCTCTAGGACGGAGTGATTGCTTTTAACTAAACCCCTAACCCTTAATTCGATCAATTTATCCTTTACCCTAATTAAATTCGGATGGGCACCTAGCCTCGAGATTAGTAATTTTAGGTCCTCCTCAAATTTCTTAACATCCACGCCTAATTAAAGCCGTACTTAAGTATTTTAGTTATGGATAAAATAACAATCTTTAAACCCCATGTAAGGACTTTACCTTAATGTTTAAAGAATAATAGCTTTAAAGATAATTCTTTAAAGAAAATATGAACATTCATAGACAAAATAATGGTGTATATATGATTTAGTTAAGAGTTAAAAGGCTATATCCCCTAGGCTACCTTAATACTAACAGGTGCGGGCGGAGCAAGCTTAACAAGCAGGTATAGAGGGCAATTACTTAGGGATTAGGAACCCCCTAATCCCTAAGTAAACCCTTTATACCTGCTTGTTAGGCTTAGGCGTCCGCACTTATTAATTTTTCCCTCTTCAACCCTTAAAGGATTACCTCTTCCCTTATTAGCCATGATCGCCTAGATTATTAAGGAGTAGGTTAACTATTCCTATTTGATACCATAATATATGCTTTAAATTTAACTAATGCCTCAGTGAGGGATATGGGCGACGGTTTCTACGTTAAGGACAGCGGTCCGGTAAGTGTGAAGGACTTCCTTAATTACGCTAAGAGGTACTTAGATAAAAGTAAACTAAATAAGTTAGCCGATTTCATTAGGAGTAGGTTAAACGAGGATAGCGGCGAGGCCTTACTAACTAGTGAGGAGTTAGCTTCCTTCCTACTTAATGTGTGCGGTTTAGATATTAAAGAAGTAATAGATTTACTAAAGTTCTTCAACCTTTCCGAGGAAGAGGCGATCTACGTAATTAATTTAATAAGGGGACCACCATATTCTAGGTAGTTAGTAAACTAGAGTAGATTAGCTAAGGGGTGCCTTAAATTTGAAGGATTACGACTTCCTTTACGCTTCGTACGAAGATATAAAGAAGGGAAGGACTACTGACATTTACTTCCTAAGGACGGTAAAAGTATTGGAAAGCGACGGGTTAGGGAACGTAGAGGTACATGCGGAAGTGACCCCTAGTGGCTTACCTAAGGGTTACAAGTGGGCCCTATTGGGAGGATTAAGGGATGCTATAAAGCTCTTGGAAGGGCTACCGGTAGACGTAGATGCTATGCCTGAGGGCTCGGTATTCTATAATAGGGATTTCTACGGCGTTAAGGAACCTATCATGACTATAAGGGGTCCCTATGCTCGTTTCGCCATATATGAAACTCCTCTATTAGGGTTCATAGCTTCAGGGAGCGGTATTTTAACTAAAGCTGCTAGGTTAAGGAAAGTAGCTGGTAAGGGGGTAATTTTACTATCTTTCGATGCTAGGAGAGCTCACCCCGCTATTTCGCCTTTCAACGCTTATTACGCTTATCTAGGGGGTTTCGACGGAGTCTCTTGCGTTAAGGGAGCCGAATTACTAGGCATAGAGCCTAGCGGTACTATGCCTCATAGCTTAATAATCATCTACGAAGTAATTAAGGGAGATCAAGCGGAAGCATGGAAGGCCTTCGATAAATACCTCCCGAAGGGGATACCTAGGGTAGTTCTAGTAGATACCTATTTAGATGAAAGGGCCGAAGCCTTAAGGGCTTTAAGTAATTTAGGTGCCGAGAGAGTTTACGGTTTAAGGTTGGATACTCCTAGTTCCAGGAGGGGTGATTTCCCCCATATAGTTAGGGAGGTTAAGTGGGAATTAAAAGCTAGAGGTTATGATCCCGTTAAGATATTCGTTTCGGGAGGAATAGATGAGGAATCCATACCTCCTTTAGTTAAGTCAGGCGTTGACGGCTTCGGTATAGGTAGCGCCTTAGCTAACGCACCTTTAATAGATGTAGCCTTGGATATAGTAGCCGTTAAGAAGGGCGGTAAATGGGTACCCGCAGCTAAAAGGGGTAAATTTACGGGTATAAAAAAGGTCTACAGATGTCCTGACTGTTTAGTAGACGTGGTAAGATTGGAAGGGGAGGAAGAACCCCGTTGCCCTAAGTGCGGTAAAGAGATGGAGGAAGTCCTCAAGCCCGTAATCAGAGGGGGGAAGATAGTAGGAGGTCTTGAGAAACCAGAGGAAGTTAGGAGGAGAGTATTGGAACAGCTGGAGAAATTAACATTGGAAAATTTAAAAGCTGAGGGCGAATATTAATTCAGTATGGGAGCTAAACTCAGTAAGTTCATAATAGTAACGTCGAGTTACGATCCCCTTAGAGGTAAGGTAGAGAACTTAGTAAGTAAAGTAGCTAGGGAATTAGGAGTTAATTACGAGGTAAGGGAGGAGGATTGGGATTTATTGGTTAAGTACGGAGAGAGGGATGAGGTAGGTGGTCTCGACCTACCGCAGGTTTTCGCGGAGTACGAAGATGGTTCTATAAAGCACCTACTTACTAGAATACCGTTAGATGAGAGAGGTAAACTGGATTTAAGTAAGGCTGAAGAAATTTTAAGGAGTAAACTCAACTTATAAGTTTTTTAGGAAATCCGCTATAAGTGGGGCTACGCTAATTAAGCTTACCGGGCTAGGTACGGTGTCGGTACCTACCACCTCATCCGCCCCCGCTCTATGATGCAGCTGTTAACTTCTCGAACTTTACCCCTAGGTACCCGCTTAAGTCCTTTATCCTATGTAAGTGAGGATCTACGGTTATTACTTCATCGATCCCGCTCCCTCCTATTACCTTACTAACTACTTTAGCGCTTAAGGCTTCCCCTTCCTCAAATATCGCGTCCTGCCTTAAGTAAGGGAAGTAAGGTATTACTCCTATTACCCTCCTAGCCCCGGAGCTCCTCAAGGCATCTACCGTTAATAAGAACTCCACAAGTAACTTATTGGGCTCCCTAGCCATGGACTGAATTAACGCTACTTCCTCGCCCTTAACCCTCCCCTTTAACTTTACGTAAATCTCCCTATCTGGAAAGGACCTTACCTCTACGTCTACTATATCGAAACCTGCTGCCTTAGCTATCTTGAAAGCTAAACTCCTAGATCCGCTACCCGGCACTATTATCATTTAACCGCCCGATCCCTACATAGCCCTCATACTTATATCCTTAACGAATTGGGGGTCGGGAGCCGGGCGCTATCATCAATCCTTCCCTCGTAAGCTTCCTCATACCCCTTAATCTACGTAAGGCTAGAATTAATTAAGTTATCCGCCTGCGAAAGTTATATAAGTACATAACGCTTATTGAGTAGGGAAAGATGGCTAAGAGGGGGTGGCATCGATGAGCGAGAAGCCTTCAGAAGGCGTTATTTACGTAGGTTCTAAACCTACTTCTAGCTACGTATTAGCGATAGTAACTCAGCTATCTCAGGGTAGTAAGAGGGTAATAGTTAAGGCGAGAGGTAGGTCCATTACGAGAGCGGTAGACGCCGTGGAATTAACTAAGAGATTCACATCAGGTAAAGTAGAAGTAAAGGACATAAAGATAGGTAGCGATAAGGTAGGTGAACCAGGGAAGGAGAGGACGGTTTCCACCATAGAGATAGTACTCGAGGCTAGAGAATAGTAGGATAGGTACTTTAAATAAAGGGGAGGGAAAGTAGTATTTTTCAAATCTTACGTAGGTATTATTCCGATAAGAAGGTTAAGTATTAAGTATAGGTAAAATAATACGAGGTAAACCCATACCTATCAATATGGTGTATAAGCGGCTAATTACTGCTTTACGCTATACTTGTAATTACCTAATCGATAACGGCTATTATCTGCATACTGCTAGCGAGGCTAAGTGCTTAATATTTCACTTCCTCCTTAATGAAGGGGTTAAGGACGTCGAAATACATGTGGATCACGTACCTAACTTAAAGGGCTCTAAATATTCCTCCGATATGGTATTAAAGGAGGGGGGGAAGGTAGTACTGGTTAAGGTAAAGGTATTAGCTAAAGGGATGAGATCTAGGGAGGCTAAGGAGAGGATCTGGGGTAGGAGAGACCGAAACGTAATCGATTACGTAAGTAGGATGGTCAAGGTAGCTTCTAAGTTTAAGGGGGATGAAGTTAAATTAGTAATGGTTATATTCGATGAAAAGGGATACTTGAGATTAGAACAAGTTATGGATTTAAGGAGGGCCTTAAAACGCTTTAACGATTTTAACATTCTTTATTACGATTTAAGGGAACTAAGGGAGCGTAAGTTAAAGGGAGGATCCTCGCGTTTAGGAGCGTTAAGCGAGAGGATACTCCTACCATTAAGTTTATTACGTAAGGAACGTAATTTTACGGGCGTATGCCGTACTTAAGCGTTAACGATTACTTCTATAAATATTTAAACGTACTTAAATTAATAGGTTTAGGCAAGTGGGAAGCTAAAGTTTACTTAACCTTAGTACGTCAAGGACCGCTTAAAGCCATGGAATTAGCCCGTAGGAGTTCCGTACCCCCTTCGAGAATTTACAGCGTATTAAAGAAGTTAGAGGAGGAGGGATGGGTAATAGCCGAAAGGAATTCGAGGCCCGCTACTTTTAAAGCTAAACCGCCCTTAGAAGTATGGAAGGAGGTATCGGTTAAAGTCAGAGAACTACTGAATTTAAGCGATTTCCTTAGGAGTTTACAGGAAGCGTACGAAATATCCCATAGAAGCGCCCCCTTAAAGGAACCGGTAAGCTTAATATATGGTATTAGAAACGTACGTTATTTAACCTTGAACTTAATTAGAGAGGCTAAGAACTTAGTATATTTAGCTTGTCCTTCCGCTGAAATATTAAATGAGGAGATCCTAGAAGCTCTAAGTAGCGCATCTAAGCGATTAGGAAGCGGTAATGCGAAATTGCTATTAAGTGACGCTACGGATATCTATAGCTTAGGTAAACTTAGGGGAGTAAACATAAGATTTAGGGATAAGCTATTCGGCTTCGGAGCCGTCTCGGAAAAGGAGGTAGTACTAGCCGTAAAGTATTCCACGAGTATCCTAGGTATGTACTCCAGTTCTAGCTACTTCACCGATATAGCTAGGGTTTACTTCAATTACCTATGGAAGGATGCTTCAATAGAACCTTTTGAAGGGAGGACTAGCGATACCGGTTAAATGTACACAGAAACATTATTATGGGTGTGGAGGGGCTTTAAAGTAAGTGGTGTGGAAATGAGTGTACCTATCTCGGTTGAAGTATCCGTATTTTACTGTAATGCCGCTTTACGTCTATGCCAGATCGCTAGGACTCTATATTCTAACGGTAAATATAAGGAAGGAGCAAAAATATGTAAGTTCGTCTCTACTTTATGTAAGATGAGGCCCCATCCCTCCTGCCAGGAGGAATCTAAGCTATGCTTTACCGCCGCCCAATACTTTGAGAAAGGCGATATAAATAATGGGGAGAAATTTTGTAAAAGGGCTAGGACCATATGTCCCAGGAACTTTAGGGCTTACGGAGAGTGAGGCTACATGGGGTGGATAAGGATAGAGGAGTTAAGAAAGCCCAATATAAGGGATATAACCTTAGTTCAAGGGTTACCCGGTTTAGGCTTAGTAGGTAAGTTAGCTGTAGATTATATAATAGAGGAGCTAAGGCCGGAAAGGTTCGCTATCCTTTACTCCAACGACTTAATGTTACCGGATGGTAAAGCGGGCGTACTCGTAGATATAAAGGGGTTATGCGAGCTCCCGCGATACGAATTTTACAGCTATAAAGGTCCTAAGGGAGATATCGTCTTCCTAACCGGGAATACCCAACCGGTATCTTGGGCACAATACGAAGTAGCAGAAAAGGTACTGAATTACTTGAAGGAGGAGTACGGATTGAAGTTAGTAATAGCCGTCTGCGGTACCGTAGCTAGGGGTAGAAGCGGCGAAGTTTACGTTTCAGCTAACGACGAAGAATTACTAAGGGAAGTAGCTTCTAAGTACTCGCTTAAAGTAAGTAGCGAAGGGGCTGTAACGGGGGCCTGTGGGATAGTACCAGGCTTAGCTAAGTTACACGGAATAAAGGGTTTAATCCTAATGGGAGGGGTAGGGCAGATATATCCGGATCCGGTAGCGACCAGATCAGTACTTAGGGTACTTAACGCCTTACTGGGCTTAAATGTAAGTTTAGCGAGGATGGACCTAATAGTGGAGGATATGGTTAAGAAGAGCATGGCAATAGAACGCTTAAGGAGGAGCATGGCTACTAGGGAGGGAGGGGAAAGAGAGGAAAGGGGGCCGCCCTGGTACTACGTATAGCGTAAGGTATGGACTTACCTAAATTTAAGGGCGTTTACGTCCTCCTAATGGAAGTTAAAAGTGAGACGGTAAAAAGGGTAGGTTCCTTAGGATCGATTAGGTTAGTTAAAGGAATTTATGTATACATAGGTTCGGCTAGGGGGCCTGGGGGTATTAGAGGTAGGGTGAGTAGGTACCTTAAGGGGCCTAGGAAGTTAAGGTGGCATATAGATTACATCATATGCGATAGACGGCTCGTATCCCTTAAGGCGCTAGTATTCGGGGAGTGCGATGAGAACTTAGAGGTTAAGTTAGCTTTAAAATTAATCGAGGAGGGATTTAAGGTAGTAAGAGAGGGTATGGGGTGTAGCGAATATAAGAACGCTTTTAAAAAATACTCCCACTTCCTTAAATCGCCTTACCGCGACTTACGTCGTACCTTAACTCAAGTAGTCAAGGTTTTCTCCTCACTAGGCTTAGCTCCCAACGTCCTTAAGCTTAACGGACTACCTCCAAACGGTTACCGCGTCTAAAGGTTTACGTGGAGGGGGGCTAGGCCTCTCCGCAGGCCTACCTATAGGTATTATACCTAAGGGTCTAACGTCCTCCCTTAACTTCAATAACTTCTTAACGGAGCCTTCATCGAAAGCGCCTATGAAGCAAGTACCCAGCCCCATATCCGCCGCCCTAAGCATTAGGTTTTGACATGCCATAGCTACGTCCTGTATAGCGTACAAGTTCCTACCCCTTTCACCGTAAACCGAACCGGTTATACTTAAGTCAGCGCAGGCTATTAATACTACCGGAGCGTTTAGCACCCATTCCTGACCGTAAGCCGCTAGGTAAAGCCCTTCCTTAAGTTCCCTATCCCTTACTACTATGAAGATCCACGGCTGTAAGTTACCGGCCGAAGGGGCCCATATCGCCGCTTCTAGTACTTCCCTTAACTCCTTATCGGTTACCTCCTCATCGGAGAAGGACCTAATGCTCCTTCTTAACTTAATAACTTCCATTAACTCCACGTTTCCACCTTCGGTTTAAATTCGATTTAAGGTTAATAAAGAATTAGGAACGCTAATTAATCAATAGATATGCCCCCTAGGCCCCCTAAGTTACCTATTTACGAACCCTCATACTTAGAGATACTGTTAAGGATCGCCGAAAGGGGGCCTAAGAACCTTTCAGCTTTATCTAGGGAACTTAAGGTACCTAAAAGGACGTTACATTCCAGAGTTAATAAGTTAAAGGAAAGGGGTTTACTCAAGGTTTCCGTAATGCCCTCACTTAAGAAGTTAGGCTTGATAGACGTTTACGTACTAATCGACGTAAAGCCTTCCTCGAGTAAGCTCGTAAGGGAGGCCTTGAAATCTATAGATTATTGGCTTAGGTATTACGAAATAGTAGGTAAGTACAACGGGTTCTTCTTCCATTACTTAATGCCCGTTAATAACGTAATAGATCTAGAGGAGTACTTAAGGGAATTAAAGGAACGTTCCCTAGCGGTAAATTACGAAGTTAACGTATTAACGGGGAGGGTACATTACTTATTAAGGCCTTACGGAGTAAGCGAACTGGAGGAG
>NJEH01000011.1 GCA_002254595.1 Thermofilum sp. ex4484_15 | reverse complement strand
GCCAGGCAAGATAGCCGTAAGGTCCTTAGTAGAACTTGAGAAGGTAGGAAGTACCGTAAAGGTAGAACCTTGTGAGGTGTACGTACATATAAAGGGGTATAGCAGGGCTAGGGTAACACATGTAGATCTAGAATCCCCACTACTAGAGGGATTAACGAAGGGGAGGAGGGGGATTTACGTGACTATTTATGGATTGAAGGATGGTTTCATAGTTAAGCCTATGAACGGAAGGGCTTTTAAATCCATTAGGGTAAAGTGGGAAGGTCCGAAGATATTGAAAGCAGGGGAAGTCAGCGTGGCCTTTATGGGAGGTAAGCAAGGGGGCGTATATCTAGGCTTTAAGAGGAAGGTAATTAAAGTACTAGAGGGTTACGCCAAGAAATTAGGAATGGCCCTATCGATGCATAAAAGGCGTTAGGAATTACGTTCTTCCTCTCTTAAACTTATAGCGGTCAAATCGGCATCCCTAATTATTAAGGACGCCCTATACATGTAACTGCCGTTAGGTCTAAGCGAGCGTAAGTACTCCTTTATCCCGTCCTTTACTCCCCTAAGGAATTTAATTAATACTAAGCGCCAGTCCTTAGGATTAGCGTAAGGACAGGCCCTTTCCCTTTTCAATATCCTCGTCAATTGTTTAAGTACGAATATGATTACCTTTAACGCTTTAAAATTGAAGTTACTTAATATCAGTAGGAGGTGGTTTCTTGCGAACCAGTAATTCCAATTGTAAACGCTCATCCTAGCCCCGCCATCCTTAGCCCTCCTATGAAATATTACGGCCTTAGGATCATAGATTATCTTGTAACTCATTTTCTTAACTTTAAGGCATAAATCCGTTTCGAAACGGTAAGCATTGCCCCTATATATCGGCGAGAAACCACCTAGCTTCATTATGATATCCTTCCTAAAGGACATATTAGCCCCCGGTAAACAATCGACGTAAATAACTTCCTCCCCTAGGTCGAAGTTACTTATTATATCCCCATCCCAAGTTACCTTACCTACCAATGCCCTTACCTTAAAGTCCCTCCTCGACCAACGTAGATCCTCTTCCACGGGTACGACCTTCCCCCCCACTCCTCCCACTCCTGGGTCTTTATACCACTTAATTAAACGTTTAAGCCATAACCTATCGGCTATGCAATCATCATCAGTAAAGGCTATTATATCTCCCCTAGCTTCGGAGATTCCTCTATTCAAGGATACAGGTATCCCTAAGTTAGAGGCATTAAGTAGTACCTTTACTTTAAGGTATTTCGAGAACTCCTTGGCTAACTCCATTACTTTCAGCTTATGGTCAGCATCCTCGCTATCCTCTACTATTATTACTTCGAAATCCCTAAATACCTGCTTCTTTAGCGATTCGAGTAGATCCCTTAGGTACTTGTACCTTCGCCTAGTACATACCACTACGCTAACCAACGGCTTAAACTCCCCTTCGATACCCATGGAGCTATCACCTCGCTATTTTATTTTAATTATTTGGGAAAGGAAGGGGTTAAGAAGTACTCCCCTTTCAATAAGGGGATAGTAAAAGATAAGTTTTACCGTACAGACTTTATAAGGGATTATCGAATATGATCAGTTTATATTAGGTACTTCATTCTTAACTAAAGTAGGGGATGGTAAGTAGTGGGAGTAGTAATCCCCCAACCTTCAGGAGGCGTTAAATATCCATTACCTAAAGTGACGATAGCGTTAATAGTAGCTAACGTCATAGCTTACTTAGTAACTACGGTGGAGAACGGGCTACTGAGCATCTCTAATTATTGGTTACTTAAGGGCGCATTCATACCAATTTTAATATTAAATCCGTACCAATGGTATAGGTTCATAACTTCCATGTTCCTTCACGCTGGCCTATTTCATATATTTTTCAACATGCTGTATCTCTATTACTTCGGTAAAGCTGTAGAAATGGTATTAGGCGGTAGGAGGTATTTACTACTTTACTTCGCTTCAGGTATATTAGCCGACTTATTCCACATGGCCTTTATACCGATAGAAGGCCCTGCTTCCGCCGTAGTACCGGCTATAGGTGCTTCAGGGGCTATAAGTGGGATTTTGGGATCTTACTTAGTATTGTTCCCGAATAGTAAGATATCGGTTTGTTTCTTTTACTTCTTCTTCCCGGTATGCTTCGCTTGGAATGCCGCAGGTTATTTAGTATTTTGGTTCGTAACCCAGGTAGTGGAAGGGTACTTGGGTCACTCCCTGGGTATAGCCGTCTTCGCTCATATCGGGGGCTTCCTAGGCGGCCTTGCACTATTACCTATATTATTAGATAGGGATAGGCATAGATTAGTAAGGGCCTTAGTAGGCGGTAGGGGCTACCTTTACCACGTTTACGCTGGTAACAGGGGTTTGGGTAAGCTATCGAAATTGGTACTAGCGTTAGCCATCATATCTATAATAGCTGGCTCGGCTTACTCAGCTTTCTCGGCTAAAGGGGTTATCGAAGGGGTAAGGGTACTTAATTTTAGAGTCAAGTACGGCCCATCTTATGCCGGTGCTTTTAAGCCTAAGTACTTTGATGAGGAACCAGTTACCATAAGGATAATAAACGGAAGGGTAGACCTATTATCTTCGATCTCAGCGGATAGCGTAAGGATAGTATTTAACAGGTTAAGGGCATTAGGGTTCCTTTACGGTAAGGCTAAGGGGGGTACTATCTTCGTGAACAAGCTCTTAACGGCTAAGGTATTAGGTTATAGTTTAAGGGTAAACTTGAATATGGAGGCTACCTATGATGAGGAGGGGTATTTAATTAAAGCGAAAGGTATCATGACTACTGACGTATTGACTTGTTTAGGTTTCAATTGCTATATTTCCGGTAGCGGTACCTTTAGCTTCGTAATATACCCTATGTACGGGGGAGGGGGCAAACTGGAGGGCACGATAACTACACTATCCTTATTATCCTCTGTAATATCCTTACTAGCTTTAGATAACATAATAAGGAGATCCGACGAACTTAGCATTTATACGTAAGAAATGAGGAGCGTTATCGCTAATATATTGTTTAAATTCTAATCCTCTAAAGGAAACCATTAAGATCTATGAGTTCTCTAGAGCTAACTTGGTTTACCTGGTACATTTCGATACCACTTTTTTATGCGCGGTTTCCTTCTTAAGCGATAGGATACCCGATTTCACCGCCGTAGAAGTAGGGAGTGGATACGAGTTCTCCACGGCTTGGATGGCAAAGGCTATAGGGGGAAGTAGGTTGTATACCTTCGAGGTTAAAAGGAGAGGATAGATTATATTAAGAAGAAACTTAGCGAGTTAAGCATTAAGGAACATGTAAAGTTCGTACACGGTAACTTCTTAGAGCACTATAACGAAGTTAAATGAAGTTTCAATGTTATTTTTAGATAGGAGGAATACCTCGATTGCTTAAGATGTCTTAAGCTCCGAGAAGGCGCTCTAATCATAGCTCATAATACCGTTTCTGGAGCTTGGAAAATAAAGGATTACTTAAGGGAGGTATATAGCGGGAGTTACCTCTCATTAACTATATTAGTCGACCCTTCCGGCATAACATTATCCGCTAAGCTATGGTTGGGCATAAGCAGCGGGCCCATAGGTGGGGCGTTAACGTTGGACTTCATTAAGAGTTTTCGATAATAATTATCAAAAACGCTCCGCAGAATACTTATCCTTGTGGAGTGTTAAAACCGAAATTGTATGGAGGCTATAAACGCTATAAAGTTAAGTAAAAGTCACGGTAAAATCTGGGGGCTTAACGGAGCCGGTAAGACTACTACCATCAGGATATTAACGCCGGTCTTAAAGCCCACTTCCGGGACTGCGAAAATGCTAGGTTTCGACATAATCGAGGAGTACGAGGAAGTGAGGAAGGGGGTAGCTTACTTACCTCAGGGATGCAACGTAGATAGGAACTGGACCTTCGAGGAAGCTGTAAAGTGGTTCTTAAGTAGCTAGGGGCATGGGATTAAGGGTCACTAGAACCGGGGCGAGGAATTGGTTAGAGGAATTAGACATATGGGATTACCATAAGATAGCTTGCTGGAAGTTAAGCGGGGGTACTAAACGCAAAGTACTACTAGCTGTAGTACTAACTACGGGCGCGGGCGTGCTATTCCTAGATGAACCTACTATAGGCTTAGATATAAAATCTAAGTATAAGGTCTGGAGAGCCTTAAGGAATATAGTCTTCAAGGGCCGCACTATCTTACTCACTACTCATGACATGGCGGAAGCGGAAATGTTAGCAGATGAAGTAATTATGTTAAATAAAGGCTTAATAGTAGGACAAGGAGCCCCTAAGGAGTTGATAGCTAAAGTAGGTTACTCCTACAGGGTGATTATTATTAAGGGGGTTAAATCCCCCTTAAAGAGATATAAGGAGGTAGATTTAGGCAATAGGAAGATCATATATGTAAAGAAGAAGGATGAGATCGTAGAGATATTGATGAAACTTAATTTCAAGGGTGAAGTTAAGGTAGAGGAATAAGCTTAGAAGATGCGTACTTAATAGCTTGTAGTAAGGTGTAAATCCTTGATTACGTTAAGGAAGGTCTTAGGAATAGCCTCGTTAACTTCGAAATGGATAATTAGACAGCCCCTTTGGATATTATAATCTTTTGTTTTCGTAGTAGGCTTCCTTATTATGATGTTAGCTTGGGGAGGGATAACGGTCTTAAAGAATATGGTATTAATCTTCGTAGTAACTGGGTTCTAGGGTTTAGGGATAAACATAGTAGCTCAGCAGATGGGTTGGAGTAAGGTAATTAAATTCGATGAAATGCTAATAGCTTTCCCATTAAGGGTTTACGAACTTTACTTAGGTATAGTAATAGGTTCTATGCCTTCTGCCCTCCCTAATTTGATGTCCGTTCTCTTACTTTCTGCTTACGCGGATGTTAAGCGCTTACTACCATACTTAATAGGTAACTAATTTTGAAATCGAAATAGCTACTTCGTAATCGGAGAAAATCACTTACTACGATTAAGGACTTAGGACTTAACTTACTTACTACTTTACGGAGGGGCCTATCCTTGGGGTGTAAGGGTATTATACCATCTACTCCGCACTACTCCTTAATTAATGTTTAAATCGGTTAAAGGAATTAACTTAACCTTTCCTAACTTACTCCTTTCCCTCAGTGAGGGCACAGTAAGGGGTAAATTGATTAATCCGAACTTGTACTCGCAGTACTTAACGATAGGGGCACTTAATATCTCGAGGAACTTAAATAGGTCTCCATAAGGGGTGTTCAAGACCATCCCTACCTTAAGATATTACTTAAGTAAGCGTTTCAAATACTAAATTAAACCCGGAAAGGGAAGGAACGAAATCTCTTAAGGTAGTTAAATCCGTGTAAGAAGCTACGTATTTCCAACCGGCGCGCTTAGCTATGTTTATTAATTCATGTAAGGAATAAACCCTTAACTTGAACTCGAACTCCCCTAGGTACTTAAGATCCTTATTAGCGGCTTTCTTGTAGAAAGTCCACTTATTTGAAATAGTGGAGGTAAGGGGATCAAACGTAGGCTTCTCTACGAGGACTACATCGTCTAATTCCTCAAAAGAGGGGAAGATACACCTTAATGAGTGCCTTAAGGTTAGCACATCCCTATTAACGGTGTTTAAGACGAATAAATGTCCTCCATCTTTAGTTACGTATCTACATTCCTTAAGGACTCTTACATCTACATCATCATTTAAGTAATATCCTATTATCGACGTCCAAACCGCTAATACGGCGTCGAAGAAGCCTCGCTTGAAGAATTTACTTAACTCCCTAACGTCGCAAATTACGAACTCCACCTTCCCTTCTACTCCGCGCTCCCTAGCCTTCTTAATGCCATCGTTTATTAACTTAGGGGATATATCTACCCCCCAAGTACGATAACCCAATTTAGCTAAGTTTATTAGGATTCTACCGTTGCCGCATCCTACTTCAAGTAATTTGGCCTCGTCCTTTATGCCGTATTTCCTTAATAAGTTAGCTATAAGCTTAGCTTCTTCCTCAGCTCTTTCCCATTGCCATTCCAGTACTTTGAGGAATAAATCGGCTTTCTCTATGAATGCTTCCTCTATCCAACGGGGTTGTCTATTCACGGGTAGTTAATAGGGGTAGAGCACTTTAAATAAGTAACTACTTCCCTAGCTACGTTTAACATTGATGTGATGTAGAGCAAGGTTCTCTCGGTTTCTCACGGTATTACGATATATCAAGGAAGGGTTTATTTTTATTAAAGTTAAATTAGGAAGAATAGGTACGCAAATAACTGCGATTATTATAAAGAGACACTTGTTTTATAAAAGTTTAATCGAAGGCTTTGGTTATTTAAATTATAACTACTTTTTTACGGTATGGGTAAAATAAGTTTAAACCATAGCCACCATGGATTGATTCAAGAAATGGTGGGCCCGCGGGGATTCGAACCCCGGACCTCCGCCGTGTGAGGGCGGCATCCTGGCCGCTAGACTACGGGCCCAAGATTAGTAATAAATTATAGTCCTAATAATATTTATTTTACTTACGTATTTACTTCAAGGTCTCTATAACGACGTAGGTAGTGGTCTCTTTTACTCCGTCTAACTTAGAGATTTTCCTAAGGAATTCATCCAGTTTAGATTGATTAACTATGGCTATTAAATCCACATCACCCGTAACCCTATAGGTCCTTTCTACCGGTAAGCTTCTTATCTTAGAATATATTTGATTTCTAGCTCTCGGTTCTATCTTCAGAAGGACGAAAACTTCAGCTGTTTTTATCCCTAATATTTCTAGTGCTTTCTCGGTAAGATCTATAAACCCCCTACCGGTTCTTACTAACCCTTGTTCCCTTAACCTCCTTAAGTGTACGTTAAGTGCTTGCCTAGTAATACCTAGCTCTTTAGCTAGCTTACTTTGGGTTTCCCTTACGGTAAATATTTGCATGGATTTACTCTTCCTAAATAACATCTTCAGGAGCTGTACTTGTCTCTCGGTTAAGTGAAGGTAAGGCTTCTCCACGTTATCCCCCTTTTTTCATACGTAAAATTACTTTTAAACTTTTTCTATGTTAGGAAAAATAGAAGTTAAAGTTAAAACGGTTAAAGCTACATGAGAATGTTAATTAATACCGTATAATATAAGTTTAAGGAAGGGGAGTATCGTGGCAGAAGCCGTAGTTTATGTAGGTAAGAGGCCTGCTTTTAAGTACGTCGGTGCTTGCTTATCCTTATTCCATTCAGGACATGAAAGGGTTAAAGTAATGGCTAGGGGTTTAGCTATACCTAAGGCTATAGAGGTAGTAGAGAGAATGCGTAACCACTTCATGAAGGACATAATAGTGGAGAGAGTCGATCTAGGTAGTGAAGTACTGGTAAGGGAAGGAGGAACCCCTAAGAGGGTTAGCGTTATTTCTATAACCTTAAGGAGGGGTTAAAGTTGGTTAAGACCCCTTTTTGCGTTTTCGATTTGAAAACCGGCGTACCTTGTCCTAAATGCCAAGCACTTATAGATGAAGGTAAGTATACTTACTTGGATTTTGAAGTAGCCAAGGCGCTATTGAAAGTTGAGGAAAGCGGCCTCGGTAAGTTAAAGGAGGTATCCTTCGAGGGTAGTTTCGAAGTAAGCGGTACTCTCGTAGTTATAGTTAGGGGCTTAGGTATTAGGGATAGGTTACTCCTGCACAGATTAGAAGGGGAGCTAGCTAAGGAATTTAAGGGGAAATATAGGAAGGTTAAAGTTATAGAAAGATCCTCCAACTTAAAGGAATTAATAAGTCAATTAGTTTACCCAATTAGAGTAACTAGTGTAAATATATATTGGTACCCCGACGGTAGCTCCGAATATACTGTAGGCGTATCTAAAGGTAGGTTACCCTTACCTAAAGACCTCGTAGAGGAAATAGCCAAGAGGATAGTAGGTAGGGAAGTTAAGATAATAACTTCTTAGCCCGAAATATTTAAAAACGTAAAATGTATCAATTTGTAGGTGAATCCATGGCATCTACAGTTAGTACTGCCGCGTTAAAGCTACCTATATGTACTTCCTGCGGTAGGCTAATACCTCCGTTCGAGAAAGGTGTTAAATTTAAGTGTCCTAAGTGCGGACAGGCAATTATATGGAGATGTAAGCTCTGTAGGAAGTTAATGAATCCCTACATATGCCCTAGGTGCGGGTTTAGGGGGCCTTAACCATGGTTGCTAAGGTAGCCGTATTAATAAGAGTATTCCCTGAAAGTACTGAGACTTCACTAGAGGAACTAACCGATAGGATACGTAATGTTTTACCTAGCGAATACGAAATAGCTTCGAGGGGTGAGGAACCTATAGCTTTCGGCTTAAAGGCTTTACTACTGAAAATATTAATGCCTGAGGATAAAGAGGGTGGGACATCGGAATTAGAGGAGGTAATAAGCAAAGTAGAGGGGGTAAGTCAAGTAGAAGTAATCATGGTAAGTAGGAGTTACTGAAGCCTTAAAGTTCTATAGTTAAATTATCCCCTACTTTAGGAACGTAAGTTTCTAATGAAAGTTCCTCCTCTAAGAATTCCTTAAATTTTAATCCCCCTTCCTCATTGCAGTGTATTACTATTACTTTAGCCCGCTTAGGTATAGTCCTAGCGAACTCCCTAAGTTCCCTCTTCCCGGAATGAGATGAAAGGTCGAACCATTTCACCCTGGAAGATACTTTAACTTCCTTATTTACTAACGGGAAGGAGCCGTTCTCTAGGACTTGCCTACCTACACTATCCGGGGCCTGGTAACTTACGAAGAAGATACCTCCTCCCCTGCGCTTAACTAACCTCTCGGCGTAAAAAACCGCCGCTCCTCCCTTTAACATACCCGCCGGGGAGACTATCACGCAAGGTTTCCTCAAGGCGTTCCTCCTATCCTTCCAATCCTTAACGGTAACGGTATCGGATATAGCTTCCTCAAAGAGTTTTGCGTCTCTTAAATGATTGGGATAATCTAACATGACTCGGGCTACCTGCCTGGCCATGCCATCTAAATAAACTGGATACTCATCCGTAACGCCGTACTTTTTCAATACGCAAACTACTTCCTGTGCCCTACCTACCGCAAAAGCAGGTACTAACACTGTACCTCCCTCTGCTAGTACCTCCCTGACGGCGTTTACGAATTCCTCCTCGGTAGCTTCTCTAGGGGGGTGGTCGTAAAGCGCATAGGTAGCTTCTGTTATAACTAAGTCGACATCGCTTAAGTTAAACTTGGCGGGCCTTAAGGTGCAAGTACCTATTAAGTTAAAGTCTCCCGTGTAAAACACTTTAGCCCCCCCTATGGAAATTTTAAAAGCTAAACTACCGGGTATATGACCTGCGTAAAAGGCCTCTACTTCTATGCCTTCGAAGTCCCCTTTATCATCGTAGTCTATCAATGAAACGCTCCTTAGCATCCTCTCTACTTCCACGGCCTCGTAAGGTATGTAATATTTAGAGATCTTGAGGAAATCCATTAAGAGTATTTGCGATATCCTTAAGGTAAGCTCATTAGTCACTAGAGGCCTATCTTCACTTATATAAAGTAACGGTATAGCTCCCGAGTGATCTAAATGTGCATGGGAAAGGAGTACTGCATTTAGTGCCTTAGGCCTAACATGTAAGGGAAAGCTAGGCTCCTCCCCAGAGATCGAAACTCCGTAATCTAGGAGAACCCTCCCCTTATCGGCTTCGAGGAGTATAGCGTTCCTTCCTACTTCCCTACCTCCTCCTAGTACGGTGACTTTAATTTTCAAAGCTACCTACCCTAAATGCCCTTAGGGATAGTGCCATGGCTTAAATAAATAGGTTACCTCGCCTTTAGGAGGGAAGCCGAACCTAGAAGGCGGTTTAGTTAGATGCCTAAAGGCTTTAGCTGAGGGCATATATAGCCCTGGCTCTAGGAGGGGGGGTAACTCCATTTTCACTTTACGTGCTTTAGGATTTCGGAAGCCGCACTTAGGGCATCTATAGCCCTTCTCCTTACCCATAGACTTCATAGAGGCCCCACACTTAGGACATTTAGGAGAGCGTAACTTAATTAAAGGCCTCGTCCTAATTACCCTTATTTCCTCTAAGTTTAAGGCAATTCCGTGAGTAGTTGAAGGTGGCCTTACACCTCCTCCTACTTCAATTAAATACCCTGGCTTAAGTAATTTAACTACTTTCGTTAACTTACCGGTCTCCCTATAAACTATACATGTAACTTCCCCCTTAGAATACCTTAGCCTAAAAAGTATGTGCCCTCCTTTAATCGTTAAGGGCTCCGAGGTTACCGTCCCCCTTAACCTTAATGAATCGTAAGGTCTTAAGCTTCTAAAGTCAACGAAGGTCCTTAAATGGGAACCCGTACATTGATTGGTCTTAAAGATAGTCCACCTAGTTAGGGGTTCCTCTACCTCTATTAGCTCTAAAGCCCTTAATAATACCAATGGATGTTCCCCTCTAATTCCGAAAAGTACAGGATCGGGTCCATGGGGGGTAATTAGTACCCTCCCCTTATTATAATCTATATTAGTATATACCATAGGCCTTAGCTCCCTATCCATCCTTACAACGCTTTCCAGCTTTACCATACGCTTTCCCTTAACCCTCTCATCTCTATAAGCTAATAATTCGAAAGTATAATCGTCTAAGGAAGCTCCACCTATGGCCGCTAGCGCTCCTACTATCCCTTTCCCTCGCTTAAAGTACCTTACTTTAACTCCTTCTAATTCCGCTATCTTGAAGGCTAACTTCCTAGATACAGCCTCCCTAAGGGAAACTTCATAGAAGTTTATCAAGCGTTGGGTTAAGCCTCCTATATAAAAGGCTATAGTAGGATCTGTCTTACCGTGTTTCAAATGGCTTAACTCGCTTACGACCTGGTATATTAACTCCATTAACTCATCTACTAAATCCTCGCTTACTTCCAGCCTTAAAGCTACTGCTCCATTACCTCTAGTTTTAAAGGGTATGTTCGGGTTAAGCCTTATTAAGTTGGGATAGTCTAAGAAAGAGATCCCTTTCCTACCGTCAAGAAGTTCGGCTAGGACCGAAGCCACGTAGGTAGTACAACCACCCTTAGGAGAATCGGTATCGTCTATACCTACATGGACTATTACCATCGGCCTACTTCCTAAATCCCTCGGCTCCTATCATGGTAAGCGTAGACCTAACGTAATCTATTGCCCTAATTTTATTACTTACTATGTTTTTAAGTTCATCCACATCCCTAACTTCTATTTTAGCTACTATATCATAAACTCCATATACTATATAGGCCTCACTTACCTCATCTATCTTCTTTAATTCTTCCAATACTTTACGTTCAGAACCCATCTCAGTACTTATTAGTACGAAGGCCATGGTCATTTTTTATCACCGGGTCATTTCTAATCGTCATGAAGAACTTAATAAATTTTTATGGGGCAAGCCGGCCGTAACCCACCTTCTGTTCTAGGCGGGATTAGACTAAGGGCCCACCCGGACCTCGGGCGCGGACCTCATAGGTCCCTATTTGGCCCTAAACCGCGGGACGGCCGTTTCATCCTTTCCCTCGGCGTAATCGGCGGGTTAGCTCCCCTCCCGTTGCCGGGAGGGTTCACCGCCTCCTATCCATCCGCCGAGGGGGGTTTCGTTTCTGTGCCGGAGCCAGGGGTCTCCCCCTGCGTCTCGCGACGCCGCGGCCCGCGCTTCTCGGTGGAGTTTCCTCAGGCCTAGCCGTCGCCGGCTAGGCCCGATGCCCGCCCGCCGGCTTGCCCCGACACTTAAAATATCGTTAAGCCTAGATAAACGTTACCTACTTCGCTCCTCTATTAGTTATCGGGAAGGTAACACTTATTAAAGTGTTCATAGCATCAATTAGTAGGCGTTTTAGGGCTTTGTATCCTTGAGGAGTGGTAATTAATGGGAAACCAGGGAAATAAGGATTCGAAGGGCGAGAAGGTTAAGGAAGTTCAACTTAAGGTATTGGAGGCTAGCCAGAGGGAAGTGGGTAGGGGTAAAGTAAGGATAGATCCTGAGGCTATGGTTAAATTAGGCATTAACGTTGGAGATGTAGTAGAAATAATAGGTAAACGTAGGACGGCAGCTATAGCCTGGCCTGGTTATGCAGGGGATCAGGGCGCTAAGATAATAAGGATGGATAGTATAACTAGGAGGAACGCCGGCGTAAGTATTGGAGATAAGGTTATAGTTAGGAAGGCTGAAGCTAAACCAGCTACTTTAGTTAAATTAGCACCTGCATCCATGACCCTTACCTTGGATGAGAACTTCGTAGCTTACATAAAAAAGAGGTTACTAGACCATCCGTTATGCGAGGGCGATATAGTACAGGTACCGGTACTAGGTCAGGCGATACCCTTCGTAGTAGTATCCCTAAAACCTAAGCATATAGCTATAGTAAGGGAGGATACTAAATTAATAGTGCTGGAGAGGCCTGCTGAAATAGAAAGGATACCTAGGGTAACGTATGACGATATAGGTGATTTACATGAAGCTAAGCAGAAGATAAGGGAAATGGTTGAATTGCCTTTAAAACATCCAGAGCTATTTAGGAGGCTCGGTATTGAGCCTCCTAAGGGTATATTGTTGTATGGTCCTCCAGGTTGTGGTAAGACCTTACTAGCTAAAGCGGTAGCCCACGAGACGGATGCTTACTTTATAGCTATTAACGGACCTGAAATAATGAGTAAGTTCTACGGGGAATCGGAGCAGAGGCTTAGGGAGATATTTGAGGAAGCAAAGGAACATGCCCCAGCTATCATTTTCATAGACGAAATAGATGCCATAGCTCCCAAGAGGGAGGAGGTAACGGGGGAGGTGGAAAAGAGAGTGGTAGCGCAATTGCTAGCTTTAATGGACGGGCTAGAAGCGAGGGGGGACGTAATAGTAATCGGTGCTACTAATAGGCCCAATGCGCTAGACCCCGCTCTAAGGAGGCCTGGTAGGTTCGATAGGGAAATAGAGATAGGAGTCCCCGATAAGCAGGGCAGGTATGAGATACTTTTAGTCCATACTAGGAATATGCCCTTAGCTAAGGACGTAGATCTAAATAAACTAGCCGAGATAACTCACGGTTTCGTAGGGGCCGACCTAGCCGCCTTATGTAGGGAAGCTGCTATGAAAGCTTTGAGGAGGTACTTACCTCAGATAGATTTGGAGGAGGAGCAGATACCCCCTGAGGTATTAGAGAAAATAGAGGTTAAAATGGAGGACTTCATGAAGGCCTTTAGGGAAATAACTCCTACTGCCCTTAGGGAAGTGGAAATAGAAGTACCTAATGTAAGGTGGGAGGATATAGGAGGGTTAGGGGAGGTAAAGCAGGAACTTAGGGAGGCCGTGGAATGGCCGTTAAAGTATCCGAAATCCTTCAAGAGGCTCGGTATTGAGCCTCCTAAGGGTATATTGTTGTATGGTCCTCCAGGTTGTGGTAAGACCTTACTAGCTAAAGCGGTAGCTACCGAGAGTGAAGCTAACTTCATAAGCGTAAGGGGACCGGAGATCTTTAGTAAATGGGTAGGGGAATCCGAGAAAGCCATTAGGGAGATCTTCAGGAAAGCTAGGCAAGTAGCTCCCTGTGTAGTCTTCTTAGATGAAGTAGATTCGATAGCTCCTATGAGGGGTATGGGGGTAGGCGATTCCATGGTTACCGAGAGGGTAGTAAGCCAATTGCTAACTGAAATCGACGGTATAGAGAAGTTAGAGGGGGTCGTAGTAATCGGTGCTACTAATAGGCCGGATATCTTGGATCCGGCCCTTCTAAGGCCTGGTAGGTTCGATAGGATTATCTACGTACCGCCTCCAGATGAGAAAGCT
>NJEH01000010.1 GCA_002254595.1 Thermofilum sp. ex4484_15 | reverse complement strand
TATTACCCAGTACCCTAATGAGGACGTTCAGGGGTTCCTTTAACCGAGGCTTTTCGAAAAGAGGTATCCCCTCTATTATATCCATTACTACTACATGCCTATTATGTGAGATAGGCTTAGGTACCTCGACTTTAGCATCATAGAGTATTTTAAGTGCCTCGTACTCCCTTTCCGCTGCCAACCTAGATTGATACAACCAAGAGATATGGCGCCTATCCCCTACATAAATCCTATACCGTCTAGTAGCTCTAAAGCTAATCCTACCTAATCTATGGAATTTAACGGCAATCCTTAAACCGCTGGGAGTAAGTCCTTCGTATACATCGGATTCCTTGCCTACTCCAAGAGGCTTAAGGCTTAAGCTCCCTATTACCCCTCTTTTAACTAACGCGTTTAAAGCTAAGCAATCGTAACCCCTAGTCGTTAGTATGAAACCTATGTAGGCTCCCTTACGCCTTTGAACTAGACCTAATTCGTGTAACTTCTTAAGCATTTTAATTACTCTTTCCTCCTCCCATTTAGTAAACGAAGACAGATATTCCACCGGTACGTACATGAATTTAGCCATGCCTACCTCTATACTCCTAAGTAGTTTAAATTCCTCTTCACTTAACGATTTAAAGGCCTCTACGGTCGCGTACAACTTTACTCTCCTTAAAACGCTAACTTAATTTCCTACTTACTCGATTAGATATACATGCCTAAATATGTTTTCGTAACGGGGGGGGTTTTAAGTTCGGTAGGCAAGGGACTAGTAACGGCTTCTATAGCTAAGATGCTTCAAGTAAGAGGATTTGAAGTTACAGTCGTAAAGATAGACCCTTACTTAAACGTAGATGCAGGTACTATGAACCCCTATATGCATGGAGAGGTCTTCGTAACGGAGGATGGTGGTGAAACGGACTTAGACTTAGGCCACTATGAAAGATTTCTAGGGGTTAATTTGAGTAAGTATAACAATATAACCGCTGGACAAATTTACAAACAGGTTATAGAGAACGAAAGAAAAGGGGTTTACTTAGGCCAATGCGTCCAGATAATACCGCACATAACGGACGAGATAAAGCGTAGGATAAGGGAAGTAGGTAAAAGGGGGTACGAATTCGTAATAGTGGAGATTGGAGGTACAGTAGGGGATATAGAGGGCCTACCTTTTCTAGAGGCGATAAGGCAAATGAGATTAGAGGAGGGGGAGGAAAATACCTTCTTCGCACATGTAGCTTTAGTACCTATACTAGAAGTTACTGGAGAGCAGAAGACAAAACCCCTTCAGCATAGTGTTAAGGAATTAAGGAGGATAGGTATACAACCTGACGCTGTAATAGCTAGGTGTAGGGAACCGCTACTGGAGGAGGTTAAGAGGAAAGTAGCACTTTACTCTAATGTAGCTATAGGAGCCGTATTCACATCTTATGATGTTAATCCCATATACAAGTTGCCTTTAATCTTGGATAGGCAGGGCTTAGGAGACTATATTTGTAGAAAGCTAAGGGTAGAGGCCCCTAAACCACGTTGGGAACCTTGGATTAATATACTGAAAAAATATGAGAACATGAAGAAGCCCGTACATTTAATACTATGCGGTAAGTACGTAAAGTTAAGGGATTCCTATAAGAGCATTGTAGAAGCTATATACCATGCAGCTGCTGAACTAGACGTGAAACCTGTGCTACATTGGGTAGAGGCTGAAGACGTAACTTCTCCTAAGTATGTAAGTGAGGCATTTAGGGAGGTACATGGAGTTATAATACTACCGGGCTTCGGACTTAGGGGAGCTGAAGGCAAGATTAATTGTATAACTTATGCTAGAACACATAATGTGCCATTCTTAGGTATATGCTTCGGATTACAGTTAGCGGTAGTAGAATATGCTAGGAACGTTATAGGCTTAAGGGAAGCTAATAGCACCGAGTTAGATCCTAATACACCACACCCCGTGGTGACCTTACTTCCTGAACAGGGAGGGATAAAGGAATTAGGCGGGACATTAAGGTTAGGGGCTTATCCCATTAAATTGATTAAAGGCTCTATAGTTTATTCGCTTTATGGTAAGGAGGTAATTTATGAAAGGCATAGGCATAGGTACGAGGTTAACCCAGCTTACTTACCTCTCCTGCGTAAGGGCGGTTTAAGGGTTACCGGTTTTAGCCTAAATAGCAGTAGGGTCGAATTCATAGAGTTACCTTCGCATTACTTCTTCGTAGCTACTCAAGCTCATCCGGAATTTAAAAGTAGGCCGGGTAGCCCAAGTCCGCTCTATTATGGCTTTATTAAAGCTGCGCTATATAAGAGCTTAAGGTTGGATAGCCCATTTAGGAAATTGGTAGAAGGGAGGAGGGTTAATTAACCAGTTATTAGGAGGTTAAGTTCTAGTAAATTTATAGAGATCATCAAGAAGATGTTGCTAAGAGGCCTCTCTACTTACTCCTAAACTCCTAGAAACGAAGTCTGTGAATTTAAGAAGTACTGTTTACAGAGGCTCCTAAGGTTCGAGAGCTAACTTCCTATAACTCCCTCTGCTTACTTCCTTTAGCTTATTCCCGTCTTGGAAAGGAATTCTTAACGGTAGTTCCAGAGAAGGGAGAGTTAACGGATATGTGGAACGTTATTATATAATGTATAATTTTTTACCGTTCGTTTGTTACGGAATTCTTGTGGCGATTAAAGTCGTCGGGGGCATGCTTAAAGGTTTCATGGCTTTCCCTAGTTTACTATTATAACTCTAAGTGACTCGTATCTTTCGAGATTTAGCTAATGGCTTAACATATTTATAGACATGCCCTTTTACAAGGTTATTTTCATGTATAAGGAGGTCTTCATGTACACTCAGAAGTGTGAAATGTTGGGATACTATCTCGGCTTTTATCGTATCTATTTCGTAAACATTATGGAATACCTCAGGATCCCCAGGATAGTATAGTAAACAACCTCCAGGTTTCAGAACCCTATGTATTTCGCGAATTAGTTTAATTCGTTGAGCACTTGTTGGGAAATAATAAGTGTGCAAAACATCGAATAATAAGGCGAAATCTATAGAGTTACTACTTAACGGTAACCTTAATTCCCCTTTTGTTTTAATTACAGTAACATTTACTAAGCCATATCTACTAATCCTTTCCCTGAGTTCATTAAGTCCCTCCCCGGGCCAGTAACCTCTATCCTCCTTATCTATAGCGTAAACGACTCCTCTATTACCAACTATTAAAGCTATGGGTATCGTGTAGTTCCCTGAGCCGCAACCGAAGTCTAGAATTTTCATTCCCTCTCTTATCCCTAATTTTTTGAAAAGCTTAATTATATGGTTCTCAATCCAGTTCATATAGCTAAGAGTAACCCTTTTCAATAATATATAGAATATAACCGGCTGTACTCAAACTTAACTATTAAGTAGCGCTTTTATGCCCAGAGGGGCTCGCTGGTACGTAAAGAGGTCAGAGTTCGAGAACTTCATCACTTTCAGGTGCGAGCTGCTTCATCACACCTTCTTCCCTAAACGGTAAGGGTAACTACCGAATTTAAATTTTACCTAAAGTGAGAGGCTAATATAGAAATCAATATTACTGTAAGATCTTAAAGGATACCGAGGGAGATTCCGTGGTCCACATGGAAGTTAGTAGTTTAGGAAGCTCTGTACTAGTAGTACTACATAACGTACTTTCCATTCAGAGAGTAGTTGAGATGGCTAAGGTAGTTTACGGCATGGGGTTTACTACCTTTATAGTATCTAAGGCAGCAGGAGCAGCTGCTCAAACAGGTGTACCCGAAGCTCAGAAAATGGCTTTAAAGCGGGGTAAAAACTTCCTTTACTTAAGCGATTTACCTGATGTCATGGAGTTGTTTTCCCCTAAATCAGTATACCTTTTCGTACCTAAAGGTTATGGTAAGGGCCTTTTCTCCCCTGAGGAAGTAATAGATGAAATAAGTAGGGGACATAGGGTGGTACTAATCTTCGGGGGTTTAGATCCGGGCCTCTCTAAAAAGGAGTTAGAGTTAGGTAAAGCAGTATGCCTTCCTTACGTAGACTCCGACTTGGGCCCCATAGGTAACGCCGCCGTAGCGCTCTACGAGTTAAAGAAATATTATGGAGGGGTTAAGTAGTTTTACCATCCCCTATAATGCTCCCAACCTCTACGCTCTACTTCCTTCAATTCCTCACCTACCCTTAAGTAAACCCCTCTACCTACCTCTACCCTACCCAGATAGAATAGTTTGCCACCTACCTCCCTTATTGCCTTCATAGCTTCCTTCACCTTTCCTTTAGGTATGGTTATCAGCAATTCGTATTCCTCCCCTCCCTCGTAAAGTGCTAAATCGATGGGATTTACGCCTTCCCCCTCCGCGTACTCCTTCACCCCTTCAGAGAGCGGTACGTTATCTATTACTATCCTGACCTTACTATTTTCGGAAATCTCGTGGAGTGAGATAGCTAGGCCATCACTTATATCTATACTAGCGTGAACTAAACCCCTTCCTATCAGCGTTAATCCTTCCTTTAACCTAGCCATTGGCCTAAAGACCGATGATATCGCCTTTTGCAGTAACGTTTTATCCTTAGGCCTCCTACCCCTTAGTAACGCTCTAAAGGCTACTGAGGTTAATCCAAATGAACCTGTAGCGTATACTAAATCACCCGGTTTGGCATCCCTCCTTCTAGGTACCCTATGGTCTTTAGCGTAACCTAAGAAGCAACCTACCAAAGTTAATTCCTTACCTTCACTTAGGTCCCCTCCCCATACGTACATACCGTACTTTTTGGCATATTCATCCATACCGACATATATCCTTCTAAGGTAATCCCACTCTATGGCTCCGGGAATTGCGACCGATACCGCCATTCCTAAAGGCTTAATTCCCTTAGAAGCGAAGTCGCTTACCCCCATAGTGACTAATTTCCTACCTATATCCTCGGGCTGCATTCCCGGTAATAAATCTACCGATTCTACGAACGAATCTACCTTTAAAGCTACATATGCTCCATTGATGTTTACTAGGCTTACATCATCATATCCCATTAACTCCTTAGGATCCTTCCTTAATAACGAAAGTAACATCTTTATCGTTCTGTACTCTCCTAAATCCTTTATCCTCACCTATTTACCTCTTCCCTCCTCAACCTAATTCTAAATATACTTATACTATCGTTAAAGTTTTTAATACCTATCGAGTCCTTAATATAACGTAGCGGGGGTGGCCGAGCTAGGTCAAAGGCGCCGGACTCAAGAGTTACGAGGTAGGATTAGCAATGGGAGATCCGGTGGCGTAGGCCTGCGCGGGTTCGAATCCCGCCCCCCGCACTATTTTTATATATTTTGTTAATACGTTATTCACGTAGGTTAGTTAATAAATTTAATTAAGGGATAATGGGTCCTTATTAACGGTTTTACCTTTAGGTGGTAGAGGCTGTGGTAATAGGGGCATTCAGGAAGGTCATAGGGGTAGATATATTACCCTTCAAGCATCCCCTAAGGGGAGAGCCGGCCTTCGCTTTAACCATATTAGAGGACGGTATAGTTAAAAAGAGGATTGAGGAGGCATCATTATCTAAGTTATTGAAAGTAGTTAAGAAGGAGAAACCGGAAGTTTTAGCCTTAGATAATATATTTGAGCTAGCTAGTAACGTTAGTAAGCTCCTAAGGGTATTTAATTCGTTACCTCCTAGTACTAAGGTAGTACAGGTTACTAAATTAGCCGATACGGATATACCGTTAGAGGTATTAGCCAATAAGCACGGATTAGCTAATGGTAACAAATTATCCCCGTTGGAAGCATCTGAGGTAATAGCTAAATTAGCTTACATGGGAATAGGTTCTATAGTATCGCTCTTTGAGGAGGAAACTAGGATAATAGTAGCTAAATGTAGGAGCTTGGGCCAGGGAGGTATGAGTAGTAATAGGTATGAGAGGAATATTAGCGGGCTCATATTAAGGGCTACTAGAAAGGTGGAAGAGGCTCTATCTAAGCATGGGATAGATTATGATCTTTTCTTCAAGAAGGGGAGTTACGGTTTGACGGGTAGCTTATTCATAGTATACGCGCCAAGGGAGAAACTCTATGGAATAGTAAAGCAGGCTAAGGGTCACGACTTAAAGATATTAATACGTCCTGTACCTAAGAAAAATATCGAATATATACCCCTTAGGGGTGGTAAGAAAGTAGCCCTTAAGGCGGCTAGGAGAAATTACCTTATAGTAGGAGTCGATCCAGGGATAGAGACTGGCTTAGCTGTGTTAACTATTCTGGGTAAGCCATTATTATTGGCGAGTGCTAGGGGGATTAGCCGCAATCAGATTATAGAGAGGGTAACCAATTACGGAGTACCGCTCGTGATAGCTACTGACGTTAATCCCCCCTCGCTTTACGTAAAGAAACTAGCTTCTTCCCTAAATTCGGTGCTTTACGTTCCACCTAGAGACCTCTCCATAGTAGAGAAGAGGAAAATAGTAAGAGAATTTATAGAGAGGGAGGGTAGGGGAATAAAGGTAATAAATTCGCATCAAAGGGATGCTTTAGCAGCGGCTTTAAAAGCCTTTTACGCTATTAAGGAAAAGATAGAGAGGGTAAGGGAGGAGCTAAGTAAAGCTAAGTTAAATATACCGTTGCAAGAGGTAATAGCTTTAGTTATAAAGGGAAAGACCGTGAGGGAGGCGTTAGAGGAGTTAGGTAAGGAAGAGAGGAAAAAGAGGAGGGTAATACAGATTAAGGGAGGAAAGGAGGAGGCTTACGAAGAGGAATTGAAGCGCAAAGTAAGGATAATTGAGGAGTTAAGGCGTAGGAATAGGATACTCTTAGAGGAATTAAGGAATAAGGAGGACGAGATTAAGAAGCTTAAGATTACTTTGGAGCGAGAACTAAGTAAGAGGGAACATCTTAGGAAGGAGAATGCTTTAGTGGCTCTTGAGGAAAGGGTAAGGGAGTTAAGCAAGGAAGTAGCATCCCTAAGAAAGGAAAACGAAGAATTAAGGGATAAGTTGAGGAGTTGGAGGGAAGTAGCGCTTAAGGTAGCTGAGGGCGAATTATTATGTCTAAAGGTCATGGACGTCCTAACGCCTTCTAGGCTTCTTACTTTTAGCATAAGGATAAAGGAAGGAGCTAACATAATAGCGGTTAAGGAGTTAACTACGTTAAATGAAACCCTAATGGATAGGTTAATTAAATCTGGAATTAAAGCCATCATAGTCTTAACTCATATAGCTAAGGATATAGAGGAACTGCTAGCTGAGAATATGATAGCGGTTATTAGGGTTAAGGAGTTAAAATATGAGGATATGGATGGTTATCTATTGGTAAGTAGGGAGACCTTAGATAGAGCGTTAAGAGCTAAAACGGAGTTAATGGAACTAAGGCGGGAGGCTAGACTAAGGGAGCAACTTAAGGAGGTCATCTATAAATATAGGGAAAGGAGGGTTAAGGAATTAAGTTCTTAACCTTAAAGAGATAGCGATACCTTTAAGGTCCTCCACGTACTATCTTAGGAGCTGGGAAAGAATATGGGGGCGGCTAGCTTAGAGAGAGTGAAGATATATACTGTAGTCGATAATGATAGCTATAAGGAGGGTTTTAAATCCGATTGGGGGCTTTCATTTTACCTCGAGTGCGAGAAAGAAGGGCTAATTAAGAAGTTACTAATGGATGTAAGTGGGTCTCCAAATATCTTCTTCTCAAATATTAATGCTTTTAACATAGATATAAAGGCTGTAAAAACTATCTTCATAAGCCATTGGCATTGGGATCATGCAGGAGCACTCCTCAAAGTAGTTAAGGATTTAAGTAATGTAACTATCTACGCCCCTACTCACAATAAGGAGGTTGAAGGCGAATTAAGAAAGTTAAGCGCGGAGGTGATAAGTTGCGATACCCCATTAACGATATCCGATGGTATATACTCCACCGGTAAATTATCTAATAAAGTTGAAGAACATAGTTTAGTACTTAATGTTAAAGATAAGGGATTAGTGATACTAGTAGGGTGCTCACATCCAGGCATCATTAATATAGTTAAGAAGGCCGTGGAAGTTACTGGAGTAAATAGAATATATGGTATCATGGGTGGGCTTCATATCAGCGAAACTAAGGAAGGTAAGGAAGTAGCTAATTTTCTCAAAGAGATAGGGATAAACTTTATTTCTCCAATCCATTGTACAGGGGAGAAGGCTAGGAGGGCTATAGGAGAGGTACTGGGTGAGGGAAGGATATTAGTTAATGGAAGCGGTAGGGTAATATCCATTTAAGGAGCTTTAGGGGAAGGTCTTACTGGAGGGGTCTTACCTGAGTAATAATCGAAGACTATAGATTTACTTACACTCCAAGTACCGTTAATTACCTCCTTAGAGAAGAAGTACTCAGCCGGATTATTAGGATTCCAATACCATATCGCGCCCGTAGAAGTAAATCCCTTACCTGTCTTAGATACATGGTACTCCATCCTAGGGAAATCCTCCCCAGTACCTACCGTAGCCCATATTATGGCCTTATCGGCCTCATTAAGTTCGGTTACGGTGCCGGCCTCACCTATAGCGGCGTGCATAGCGCTATTACCGTAACTCTTTATCCATTGAAGCTTACCTCCGGTAGACATATATTGTACGTTGAAGGACTCCTTTAAGTTAGCACCAGTAGCGTTACCAGCTATGTCTATTACCTTATCGAATGAAAGGTGTAAGGTGCCTAAGATGGAATTATATACTACCCTTACGCTAAGTACCCCTCCTCCCCCATAGGTATACGATAACCTCTCGGTGAAGTTATAATACCCTTTAACGGTTACGCTACTTACTTCCTTTTGGTAAGCCGCTTGTCTTTTAACTACCATAAGTGGGTCTGCAAAGGCTGGTAGTAAGGGAAGAGCTAAGAAGGATACCAATAACAGCCACGTTAACCTCATAAGCTACCCCGTTCTTACTTAACCAGGCTAAATATTTATAGATTACTTAATGCGATGTCATCTTATTGCCTTAGGGGCGATCCCTTACCATCTTATTAATCTTTTCAGAAACCTTAAATTTACGTCCATGTTATAGTAGTGGGCGCTGCCTATGGCCCGGGAGGACCTTAAGTACTTATTTTATCCGAATAACGTAGCGGTGATAGGTGCCTCTAGGACGCCCGGTAAGATAGGCTATGAGTTATTAAGAAACATCCTGGAGTACGGTTATAAAGGTAAGGTTTACCCTATAAACCCTAAAGCTGAGGAGATATTAGGGCTTAAGTCTTACCCCAGCGTACTTAACGTACCGGATAAGGTGGATATGGCCGTAATAGCAGTACCGGCTAAGGTAGTACCTAAAGTACTAGAGGAATGCGGTAGGAAGGGCGTCAAGGCAGCAATAGTTATTTCTTCCGGTTTCAAGGAAGTCGGTAACGTCGCGCTAGAGGAAAAGATAGTAAGTATAGCCAAGAAGTACGGAATAAGGTTATTAGGTCCGAACATATTCGGCCTTTATTATGCTCCCTCGAAGTTAAACGCTACCTTCGGACCTAGAGACGTGTTACCCGGGTCTATAGCATTTATAAGCCAAAGCGGAGCCCTAGGTATAGCATTAATGGGTTGGACGATTTTAGAGGAAATAGGGTTATCCGCCGTAGTTAGTATAGGTAATAAAGCCGACATAGATGACGCCGACCTGATAGAATTCTTCTTGAATGATGAACATACTAAAGTTATACTAATTTACATGGAGGGTATCAGGAGGGCTAGAGAGTTTATGAAGGTAGCTAGGGTTACAACTAAGAACAAACCGATAATAGTTATAAAGGCTGGAAGATCGGAAAAGGGCGTTAAGGCTATAGTTTCACATACGGGCTCCTTAGCTGGTTCAGATACTATATATTCGGCAGCCTTTAAGCAATGCGGCGTACTTAGAGCTATGAACATAGAGGAGGCTTTTGATTGGGCTAGGGCTTTAGCTCAGTTACCTTCCGAGCTCAAGAGGGAGGAGGCAATTATAATAACTAACGGCGGTGGATTAGGGGTCATGGCAACAGATGCATGTCAGGAGTACGGTATTAAGCTTCTTGAAGTACCGGAGGACTTAATAGCTGAGTTTAGGAAGTACATGCCTCCTTTCGGTAGTCCTTATAACCCCGTAGATCTTACCGGGCAGGCGACGGAGAAGGAATACTATGGAGCGGTATCTACTGCTTTAAGCGACGAAAGGATAGGTATGGTAATAGTACTTTACTGTGAAACTGCGGTAGCTGATCCCATAAAGGTAGCTGAAGTAGTAGTAAAGGCTAAGGAGGAGGCTAAAGAGGTAAAACCAATTATAGCGGCTATGATAGGAGGGGAGAGAACCGAAAAAGCTATAAAAGAGTTAAATAGGAAGGGCGTACCTGCCTATCCCGTAGCTGAAAGGGCTATATCTTCGTTGTCCGCCTTTAAGAAATGGATCCAATGGAGGCAGCGTACGTGATCCCTATGCTCATTTACGCTTAGCTCTTTTCCTCCTAGCTTTAGTCCTTTTAACTTTCTTACGCTTTACTTCACTGGTTTTTACTATCCCTTTAACTCCTTTAATTAAGCCTAGGAACCTAGACAAGGATTTGCTGACTCTACTTGCCTTATCCCTTGAAAGGGGATTGGAGGGTTCGATCCTTAATCTCCTTCCTGCCTTAACTAATTTTAAGGAGGATATAGTAGCTTCACCGTACTGTAACGCCAAGTTATACATTAAATCCTGAAACACTAAGTAATGCTTCCTACATAGGGTATAATGCCTAGAGTTGAAGGTTAATTCTACGTAACCTTCTTCGTTGCACCCTACGTACTCGCAACTCAACTCCTTCACCACCCTTCTTGATCTTTAATTTTAAAAATCCCTCCTTAACCTACTAACCGGGGTGTGATAGTATGGTCGAATACAAAATAGAGGTGGTAGACATAAAGATACCGGAGGGGGTAAATATAATACTTGGAATTTCTCACTTTATAAAGAGCGTAGAGGACATATATGAGGCCTTAGCGGATTCGGCACCTTCCATTAAGTTCGGCATAGCCTTTTGCGAAGCTAGCGGTAAGAGATTAGTAAGGAGAGCTGGTAATGATGAGGAATTAATCGATATGGCTATTAACGCTGCATTGAAAATAGGAGCTGGGCATACATTTATAATATTCATTAGGGATGCTTATCCCATTAACGTACTACCTAGGTTAAAAACGGTACCGGAAGTATGTAGTATACTAGCCGCTACTGCTAACCCCTTACAGGTAATAGTAGTAGAAACCCCTCAGGGCAGGGGGGTAATAGGCGTAGTAGACGGCTATACCCCTAAAGGCGTAGAGGATCGAAAAGGTATAGAGGAAAGGAAGGAAATAATTAGGAAGCTAGGTTACAAGGAGGGTTAATATTAGAGTGGATTGTGTAAACAAATATAAAAACGAATATAAACAGGTAATAGTAGTACGTTGTGATCTTAATATAAGTAAGGGTAAATTAGCTACGCAGGTAGCCCACGCGGCCGTAACTGCCTCTGAGGAAGCTAAATCCCATAACTTAATATGGTGGAGGAAGTGGTGGGAAAGCGGACAGAAGAAGGTTGTATTAAAAGTAGAAAATGAGGAGGAACTATTAAAGATATATAAGGAATGCTTAAAGAGCGGTTTGCCAGTAGCCTTGATAAGGGACGCAGGTTTAACGGAGATACCTCCAGGTACTTTAACTGCGGTAGGAATAGGGCCGGCGCCCTCTAAATCTATAGATAAGATCACCGGTAGTCTACCCTTACTTAAATGAGGGAGGAATTACGAGGGTAAAGGATCCTTTAGACATAGTAGTAGGCATGGATACTTATGCCACTAAAGTGAATGGAATAGGAGGTAAAATTAGGGAGAAATACGAGGATTTCCTAGTAGAGGAAATAGGGCCTGGAGGTTTAATAGCTTCCCGTTCAATTACCCATAAGGGGTTAGGTGGTAACTTTACCTGGTTAGTCATGGAGAAGAGGGGCTTAAATACTATAGAGGCCATTAGGAGGTTAGCTAGAGCCCTTCGGGTAAGGATAGGCGACCTCTATTACGCCGGCTTAAAGGACGCTAAGGCTATTACTTTGCAATTCATAAGTTATAAAGGCGACTTACCTAGCATAGGGGAGGTAGATGGTAGCGGTAAGGTTAGAGTAGTAGCTTCCTTTAAAATGCCATTCAATATAACGCCCAGTTTACTTCAAGGTAATAGGTTTACTATAACGATTAGGAAGGTAGCTTTAAGCAAAAGTGAAGTAGAGAGAAGGTTTAAGTACTTCTTTAATGAAATAAATGAGGCAGGAGGCTTACCATCGTATTACGGTTATCAAAGGTTCGGTACCATAAGGCCCAATACTCACATAATAGGTTTCTATTTGATAAAAGGTATGTTTAAGGAAGCTGTCGAAGAACTAATAGGTAAGGTATATCCTAAAGAAAGAGAGGAGGTTAAGGAAGCACGTGAAATAGCCCTAGGCGGTAATTATAAAGAGGCGTTAAAGCTAATGCCTAGAAGCTTAAGGTATGAGAGGATTATACTATCTCACCTTCTTAAAAGGAAGAACGACTATTTAGGGGCTTTGAGAAGATTACCTTTTACGGTAAGAAGGCTATTCGTAGAGGCTTTTCAGTCTTACCTCTTTAATAGGGTAATAAGTTTAAGGATACTTAAAGAGCTTCCCTTAAATAGGGCGTTAATTGGGGATAAAGTGGGGATGTTAGATAGGATGGGTAATGTAACTGGTGTACTTACGGTTAATGAAGTTAACTTATGTAAGGTAAACGAATTAATAGCTAAAGGTAAGCTATGCTTAGTGCTGAATGTATTTGGTTACGAAACCATATTAAGCAAGGGAGAACAAGGTGAGATAGAGAGGGAGGTATTGAAGGAGGAAGGGATTACCTTAGCGGATTTTAAGGTGAAGCACTTCCCCGAGGCATCCTCTAAAGGCTATTACAGGATAGCATCGTTTAAACCGGAGGGATTGAAGGTGATAAATATAAGTGAGGATGAAATATATAGCGGTACATTAAAATTAACTTTAAGTTTTTCACTAAGGAAGGGACTTTACGCTACGGTCTTTCTCAGAGAGCTGATGAAGCCGGAAGATGTCGTAAGAGCGGGACTTTAAAGGTGGGTGGGAACCGTGGAAGACAAAATAGTTTCCATACTGAATTCAGTCGATGAAGCCATTAAATTAAACCATAGGAGGCTAGTAGTGATATTAGGTAATCATGACGAGAGAATAGTAGGATACTTAACGCAGATCCTAGGAAGTATTATAGATAAATTAAATCGAGAGGCTAGGCCCAAAATATTATATGCTTACCACGGATCGTATGAGGATTCGAGGAGGAGAAGGGACTTATTTGGGGAATTCGCGGAAGGTAGGGGTTATCTCGTAGATTACATAACTTATCCTGAAGCCTTCAAGGTACTGGGCACCACCTATGATTACGCGATCTTAGATTTAATTAACGACTTAAGACCGAACGATATAGGTAAGTTAATAGGCGTAGTAAGGGGGGGAGGCGTAATATTTTTACTAACTCCTAGGTTCGAAGATTGGCTTAAAATAGTTACTAAGTTTCAGGAAGGCTTAATTACCATAGGGCATAAAGTAGATGAAGTTAGGCATATATTCGTTAGGAGATTCGTTAGTAAGCTAATGGAGCATGATGGGATAATAATACTAGATTCTGATAAGTCTTCCTTCATTAAACCCCCTAAATTAATGGGAGAGGTAAGAACTTGGAGTAGGAGGCCTTTAGTATTACCGGAGAAGACGGTATTCCCTAAGAGGGTTTACTCCTTAGCCATGACCCAGGACCAGGTTGAAGTAATCAAGTTAATGGAATTACTTTACGAAAGGCCTAGGG
>NJEH01000060.1 GCA_002254595.1 Thermofilum sp. ex4484_15 | reverse complement strand
AATCGTCCCCGCCAACACAACCTAGAAAACCCACCGAAACACCCAACCTAGCAACAGCATCAGCGAAAATAGCCGGAGCGCCGCCAGGATTAGGGCCTAAGTATATAGCGGGTACCGTATGGGGTATATCCCTTTCCTTCCTAGTTATATCTACCAGTACCTCACCTACGGATAATACTTCGGGCACTTCAAAAACACCTAGTCCTTTAGGGCTAGATAGCCCTTAAGGTACTCTTAGCTTCGAAGATGTGTAAGTGTTCCTTCATGAACTCTAAGTATACCTTTTGCTTAGGGCTTACGTTTAACTCCCCAGTATACCTAACCTTAATTAGGTAACTACCTATCATTAAGTTAAGTATAGTTTCTCCGCCTAGGGGCTCCACTACGTATACTTCAGCCGGTATGGTTCCCGGTTTCTCCTTTAGGTATACCTTGATGTGCTCGGGCCTAACCCCTAGGATGAACTCGGTACCTTTATCCCTTAGGATATCGCCCCACTCTTTATCTAATTCGTACTTAAACTCCCCTGCGTCCAGGAAGGCTCTCTCGCCCTCGGTTACTAAACTACACTTTATGAAGTTCATGGGCGGGCTACCTATGAAGCCGGCTACGAAGGTATTCGCCGGCTTGTGGTATATTTCGCTAGGGGTACCTATCTGCTGGACTACGCCTTGGTTTATTACCGCTATCCTATCCGCCATGGTCATGGCTTCCACTTGGTCGTGGGTTACGTAAATAGTAGTTACCCCTAACCTCTTCTGGAGAGCTTTAAGCTCCGCCCTCATGTAAACCCTTAACTTGGCGTCTAAGTTGCTTAAGGGCTCGTCCAATAGGAATACCCTAGGCTCCCTTACTATAGCTCTAGCTAGGGCTACCCTTTGCTGCTGGCCCCCGGATAATTGCCTAGGCTTCCTATCCAGTAGTTCGCTTATTTGAAGTAACTCGGCTACCTCCTTTACCTTCTTCCTTATCTCTTGCTTAGGTACCTTCCTTATTTTAAGCGGGAAGGCTATATTATCGAAAACGCTCATATGGGGGTAAAGGGCGTAGTTCTGGAATACCATAGCTACGTCCCTATCCTTAGGAGGTAAATCGGTTACGTCCTGACCGTCGAAGTAAATCCTACCTTCATCCGGGTACTCCAAGCCCGCTACTAACCTAAGCGTAGTAGTCTTACCGCAACCGGAAGGACCCAAGAGAATGAAGAACTCCCCATCGGTAATATTTAAAGTTATTCTATTTACCGCTATTACCTTACCAAACCTCTTCACTAATTTATCTAGGAATATCTTAGTCATACCCTACTTACACCCCATACTATTAACGTTATAGAAACGACTTTTAACCTTATTAACCCTTCGCCTTTAAGTTCCCTTCTTCAAGGTCCCGTTGTTAAGGCGCCGTTAAGCTTAGCCTTAAATAATTGAAGTAAATAAGTACCGTAAAGATGAAGGCTGTGGAATTGAAAATAAGGGATCTAGGTAGCTCCTTAGATTTACTTTACGGCGCTGAGGAGATCCTCCCCGACGTTAAGCCCTTACTGTTCGTAAGGGGTTCAAAGTTGGAACCGCCGGACGGGCTTAAGCTTGAATCGTCTAAGGAAGCTACGGGCTCGGATGCTTTCGGTAAGTATAGGGCGGTCGTAAAGGACTACCTTTACGGGAGCTACCCAACTTTAAGGGCTTCAGTTAAGGTATACGAAAGCGGCTTAGCGTTATTCGAGCTAGAAGCCTTAAGGCGGTTAAGCGGGCTTTATAGGGGTGATGATTTCTCCAAAATAAATTTCAACTACCCTACCTTCTCCCTCCTTAGGAATTGCGAGGTACTTACCTTCACTTGGGGTTTAAGCGGGGTTTCGGAGCCCTTCCCGGATGGTGAATGGCCTAGGGCTATAACGGGCCCCCCCTCTTCCCTACCTTCCGATAAGCCCTTCTCCCCTTTAATAGTTGACCTAGGGGACGTCTCGTTAGCTATTTCAGCTTCGAACTACTTCCTAACTAGCCCCTTAGCTTTAGTAGGAAGGGAGAGAGTAGCTAGGGGGCTTCACGGGAGCGTAGATATAATCGATAGGGGCTTCGTTACGGAATCGGTCATGATTTTAGGCGAGGATAAAATCCAATCCTTAATAAAGTGGGGGGATTTCTTACTTAGGAAAGGAGGTAAAACTAGGGTAGATCGCTTACGTTCCCGTTTATTATCTAAATTAGGTTACTGGAATTGTTACGGCTCATACTATACCGAATTATTGAATAAATTCGATGAAAAGGCCATGGTTAGGGTAATGGAGGCATTTAAGAAAGCGGGCGTGGAACTCGGCTACCTAGGGCTGGACCTTTGGTACCCCTATGAGGAGATAGGCTTAGCTAAAGCGTACCGTCCCGATCCCCTTAAGTACCCTAATAACCTTAAGGGAGCCCCTCCGCTATTCCTACATTTATCGGCTTTTAGTAAGTTTAACGAGTATAAAGGTAAGTATAAGTTCCTAGACGGTAAGTACGCGTCCTTACCTCTCCAGTTCGAATTGTACTACGATATAGCTAAGGAACTCAAGGCCTTAGGGGCCTTCGGGATATGGCATGATTGGTTATGGGCCCAGCAGTACGGCGTGGAGAAGTTAAGGTCGGATCCCACCCTAGCCGATAGCTGGTTTAAGGCTATGTGTTCTAAATTAGCGGAGGAAGGACTAGTAATTATGCTCTGCATGCCTACCGTAGGCTTCCTAATGGCGTCTACCCAAGCTCCTAATGTAATAGCCGCTAGATCTTATACCGATTACTTATTTAGGTTAAGGGAGCAGGTAGGCCTATTGAGAGAAAGGGGCTTAAAGTTAAAGGCGGAACCTAGGGCCGATGCTATTTACAATAATTTCATGGTAGGTACCTTAATTTACGCTTTAGGCATGTACCCTTACTTCGACGTATTCATAACGAGTAAGGAAGGCCCTAAGGGGTTTAGAGACGAGCTATCGGAATTAGAGGCGTTAACTAGGGCTTTAAGTTGCGGGCCGGTAGGCATCGGGGATAGGGAGGACCTAGTAAACTGGGATCTAGTAAGGAAGCTAGTACTACCGGACGGGACCTTAGCTAAGCCAGATAGGCCCTCACTACCTCTAAACGAATACTTTAAAGGCGAATTATTGGGAGTTCATACGTTAAGCGAGGTAAACGGGAGGAGGTGGTTCTACTTAGCGTTCTTCAACCTTTCCAGTGATGTACTACGGTTAAGTTACGACTTTAGGGCCCTCCTAAAGGGGGGTCGGTACTTACTGTACGATTTCTTGGAAGGAGCCTTAATTGAAGGGCTTAAGGTAGACGTTAACTTAGAGCCCTTAGGGTACAAGTACTACGTAGCCGTACCCCTCCTAGGGGAGGGGAAAGCGATGATAGGTCTAGTAGATAAGTACATTACCTTCCCTTCATCCCACTTTAAATTAAGTTCGTTGGGGGACGAGGTCGAGGTAAAATTAAAAGCCCTTAAGGGGGCTTTGTACAAGTTAGGCCTTAGGATCCCCGAGGGGGTCGAAGTTAAGGGAGCTAAAGTTATTAGGGAGGAGGGAGCTAAGGGGTTCAGCAAAGTAACTTTAAAGGCTTTAAGCCAAGTAGTGAGGATAATTTTTTAAAGTTTAAGGGGGTATTTCCCCCTCCCCCCTCTCCTTGGCTTTTAATATCCTCCTCCTAACTTCCTCAGGTAGGGCTACGTCCTCCCTCCTTAAACCGGTAGGGCCTAGTACTACTAGACCCCTACCGTCCACTATATTTACTTCGTACATCCTTAAATCGTGGGGGGTTTGCCGCATCTTCTCAACTATAAGGTACCTCCTTAACCTACCGTTCCTTACGCTCCTCCTAAACCTTATTATGCCGTCCGCTACGTGCTCTATGCCGAAGCCGAAGGCCTCCGAAGTACTTATAGCATATTGGGAGGTAACCAATACCGTCATGTTCCACTTAGATAGCACCTTTTTAACTAAATATGAGTACTTCCTAGCCATAGCTGGTTTATCCAACCAGAAGGCGGAAAGCGAATCGATTACTAACCTTACGTGTCCGTAGCCTAGCTCCCTCTTAATTTCTATTATTTTCCTTATAAGTTCCTCTACCTCTAAGCTAGATATCGAATACTTATCCTCCTTAGGCCTCATTAAGGCATCTACTATCACTAATTTACCTTCCCTTAGGCCTTCCTCGAACCCTAAGCCGAACTGTTCAGCTTGCCTTATTATCGATTCCTTACTTTCTTCAGTAGTTATGAATATTGCCTTTTCGCCTTCCCTTAACCCCGCGCTTACGAAGTGTAGACAGAAAATAGTCTTACCGCAGCCCGGTTCCCCTACTACCGCTACTAGGAACCCCTTAGGTATACCGCCTGCTAAGATATTGTCGATATCTCTTATACCCGTTGAAATCCTCTCTATGGTTACCAAGGTTTCTCTCTATATTACCTTATAAAGGTACTTAATTTAGTTACCGTAAGCGTAAAATAGGAACCAGAACTCATCACAAGTATTTCCTCCCTTTAACAATTTCACCTTAACTAAGTAAGGAGCTTGGGGCATGGGATAAGGGGGAGGGTTAATTCTTAAGTTCACATACCCTACTCCATTCCTTACGGTTATGCCTTCCTTATCCCTACATACTAGCTTATAAGTATAGGCGTTGTATATTTCTATGTAAAGCTGGTAATTCCCGTCCTGGCCGTAAGCGTAACCGCTAAAGATTAAGTAAGGAAAGCCCCTTAAGTAGGGGCAGGACCACTTACCTTTAAATTCCCAACCTATACCTTTAGGTAGTAAGGGACATCCTCCGTAAGGTTGCTCTCCATCCCAAACGCTCTTAAACCAATTTCCGTACTTATCTATTAAGTTAATCCATAATTGTAATGTAGCTTTAGGAGGTTTAGGCTTAATACCTCTAGGTTTAAGGGAAATTAAATAGACGGGCCCCGGCGGGAATTTAGTCATTAATTTAAGTGGAGGCTTACCGGGAGGGGAGGAGGGGTCTAGTACGTAGAGCCTTGAAGCCCCATCCATGCCGATGATCATTAACGCCTTACCCTTAACTCTTTTAAACGACGAAATTATCGGTACGCTAGACCTTAAATTAAGGTACATGTACTGAATAGCCTCCCTTAGGTCGGGGAATTTAGCTAAGGAGAATCCTAGGTAACGCCCGTAGAAGCTCTCCACGTACTCTTTTACCTCCCTTAAGTTCGCGTCTTCCGAATACTTCTTTCCAAGTACTGAAGCTACTTCCCAAGGGTGCGATAGGAAGCCGTAATAACTTATAGCCATAGCTATGCAACAGATTAACGTCCAATTATTCCCCCCCGCATTGAAGTAAGGTACGGGTAGCGGCCCTACCTT
>NJEH01000059.1 GCA_002254595.1 Thermofilum sp. ex4484_15 | reverse complement strand
TTGAGGAAAGTCTATGAAGAGTACAGCCTGAGCATTATAAAGGTAAGGGATTTCATTAATTTAGCTAGCGAAGTAAGCGGTACGAACTTAACGGGCTTCTTCAAGGACTGGTTGTTATCACCCGGTACGGCTAGTTTTTCGATTACTAACTTAAGCATCTCTACTTTTAAACACAAGTACTTAATGAAAGGCGATTTAATTGAAGTAAAGGGAAATAAGACGTTCCCCCTTCCAGTTACCCTTACTTTCTCCTCCCCTCGAGGAGAAGTAAGGATAACCGTCCCATTCCACTACCCCCTAACCCCCTTTAAGGCAGAGTTGCCCTTTAAACCCATAAAGATAATAGTAGATGATGACGATTTAATACCTGGAAAAGATGGAATTTACACGTACCCCGGTCCACTAACGAAATTAGCGTCTACCGTGAATTAAGGAGGCCATTGAAGGGGTATATGTTTAATCTCTCCCCCCAATATTAATATTTTTGATAAAATTTAAATAGAGACGCATAGTTAGACAGAAGGGTGGGGTAAATGAAGTTAAAGTACATAATAGGAGTACTTCAAATAATTTGGGGTATACTAGCCGCAGTATGGCCCTTCGCTTTCCTAGGTAAAGCGGATATACTAAAGTGGGGAGAGGTAGCCTGGGGTATATTAGTAATAATATTCGGCGCCCTAACCTTCCTAATTAAGGAGGGTGGGGCAGCTCCTAAAGCCTAAGGCACTTATTTAACATTAAATAATAATCTTTTTATTGTAAAATTAGGATTATAATACTTCTAGTCCGCTTTCAGAAGCTAAGTGTTTAAAGCGTAAAGCATCCTCGAACATGTATACGTTATTGAAGAGCACGTAAGCTACGCGACAGCTTAACTCTTCTAGGAAGTTTAGGAGCTTGATTAGATCGCCCTCAGTATATTTATACTTATAATTCACCTCCCTCCCTCCTAATCCATGCAATCTAAAGTAACAGATTTCCCCTAAGTAGAGAGGCTCTCTCCTAAGGGGATCCACTACATGGATTAAGTTCGCCTCCTTTAATATATTCCTTAATTCTCTCCCATGTTCGTACCAATCACCCCTAGGTTCCCAAGCTAGAAGCAAATCGTCCCTCCTTATGACTTTAAAGAAGGCAAGTACGTTCCTTACGTTATCCTCAGTATAGTTAAATGAGGGGGGTGTCTGAAATATACATAATTTAGCCCTTAAGGCCTTACAAGTTTCCTTAACGAGTTCCCAAGCCCTTAAGTTAACCTCACTAGGTTTAAAATAGCCATAACCTTCCCTCTCCTCCTCCCTTACCTTTAAACCCGCTTTCCTCCAGGTTGGGGAACTCGGCGGATGGGTAATTACTTGCCAAGCCTTTAAACAGAACTCGAAATCCTCCGGGGCCTCGTTCCTCCACCTGTTCAAGGTTTCTAACTTAGGTAGCTTATAGAATGTCCTCTGTACCTCTATTACTTTAAAGTAATCGTAATAAGCCTTCATACCCCCCTTAGCAGACCAACCACAGGTACCCACTTTAATTAGTGGAGGCATGCCTATCACCTATTCGTGAGCGTAGACCACTTTAAGGTAACCGTCTTTCACTTCCTCCACCTTTACGAATCCGAACCTTACAAATTGTACCGTATCACCGGGCCTTAAGTTAACGAGGTAACCCTCGCCCAATCCCCTTATTACGTCTAAGGTAGGGGGCTTGGTCCAATTCGCCTTAAGCACCTCCACCTTTACATTACCCTTTGAAGGTACCCACTGTAGGACCTTAAGTTTCCTACGTTTGGCCTCCTCTAATTCCAAACTCGCTAGCTTTAAGAGGATTACTCCCCCGTCCCTACCTATTACCTTAACGTTGCCTAAACCCATTAATCTAAATTCCTTACCGGAGGTTAAGTAATCGGCATCCCTACCATCTAAGTAAATACTTATCGAGCCATTTACGGGTTTAAGTACTATCTCCCTAAAACCCCTCTCCGGATACGAGGGATGGTTAAGTAGCTTAGCTTTAAGCTCCTTATCGTACTCTATTGAAGCCCTTAACGGATCAAGAACGAACATGTACCTATCAGACGTAGGCTCTAGGTACTTCCTATTTATGGCGTGCAAGTTAGCTAGCTTAATCGTAGCCCCTGACGGTTTAACTCCTACATCCAGCACGATTTCCCAAATAGTCTCTGGTACTATACCTCTCCTCCTTAACGCCCTTAAGGTACCTAACCTTATATCATCCCATGATTCATATGCCCCTTCCTCTATTCCCTTTCTCATCCACGATTTACTTAAGATTAACCCCTCTAAATTTATCCTACCGAAATGTATGGCCTCCGGAGGCTCCCAATTTAAGTATGAGTAAATATAACCCTGTTTAACGGTATTAGTTATATGCTCCTTAGCCCTTAAGATGTGAGTTATACCCATTTCATGATCGTCAACAGCGCAAGCGAAGTTATAAGTAGGCCATATTATGTACTTATCCCCTACTATCGGATGAGGGTACTTAGAAGTATCTATTATCCTAAACGCTATCCAATCCCTTACCGAAGGGTCTGGATGTTTTAGATCCGTCTTTACCCTTACTACTGCCTCTCCCTCACCGAAGTAGCCTTCTAACATCCTATCCCATAACTCTAACGATTCCTCGGGGCTTAGGTTAGCATGTTCGCACCTAACCCCCTTAACTCTATTCTCCCTTATGGTTTCGTAAGAACACGTACATACGTATGCGTTACCTTTGCTTAATAATTTTCTAATATATTTATAATATATTTCCATCCTTAACGATTGTACGTACTCCTCATCCCACTTTAAACCGAGCCACCTTAAATCCTCCTTTATCAATTCGTAAGCTTCCCTAAGGGGCCTCTTGGTCTTAGGATCCGTATCCTCAAACCTTAATACGAACTTCCCCCTATACCTCCTAGCGTATTCATAGCTAAGTATAGCAGGCCTTGCGTTACCTAAAGTTAAAACGAAATCCGGGTTTGGGGCGAACCTAGTTTTTATCAATTTGTACCTCTCAGCGTTAGGCAAAGGAGGTAGTCCTTTTACCTCCTCCCCGCTCTTCCTCTCGAGGAGGCTAGGCCATCTCTCCTCGAGGATCCTCTTCTGCTTTTCTAATCCCATGGCGTTTACTTCATTTACTACCTCCCTTACTACGCTTACTACGGACCTAGCTAACGCCCTTAGCTCCGGCTTCTCCGCAAAAACTTTACTTAATACAGCTTCTACCTTAGCCTTACCTCCGAACTTAACCGCATTAGCTAAGGCGTACTTAAAGGCTAATTCTCTCGCTAACCTTACGTAACCGTTCATCTAGTAATTTCTACCCCCTTAATAAATTCTAAGGTCTTTAAGGCCTCCTTATTGGAGCTGAAATACCTCCTAACGGGCTCCAATATTTCTATTAACGTTTCAGCTACGGCTTCCTTTAAGTCTAAAGGATGTATTAACCCCTTCCTGTAATCCTCTTCTAATTCCCTATAACTTAGGTATTCCTTAACCTTACCGCCCAATTTAGCGGATAGTTTTACTTCCAGCCTATCCTTCTCTCTGAATATTATATACCTAGTTATATCCAGTACTGGATTGTACTCTACTTCCTTAGGAGGGCAGAACGCCTTCCTTAGCTTGGCCCTTATTTCCTCCGGGCTATCGTAAATGTAGATGGCAGTGTAGGGCTTGCTTTTACTCATCTTTATGCTAGAGAAGATCTCCCCCTTCCTCTCGTTAGGTATCGGCCATACAGGGGGCGGGGCTAAACCCTGTAATAAATGATGGTGAACGCATACTGGTTTCCAATATCCTAACTTGAGGCCTAATTCCCTAGCTATAACGTTAGCCTTTCTCTGATCGCTACCTAGTTGACAGATATCTACTCCTAGGTGGAAGATATCCGCTACCTGCATAGGCGTATACATTAAATCAGCTACTTTCTTAGCTTCGAATTCCTTCCTACCAGCTATTTCCAAGGTCCTCTTAGCTCTAGTTATGCTTAACTCCCTAGCTATTAATAACACCTTGCGCCAATATTCCACATCATCGTAAAGTTCATCCGCGCAAACGTACTCTACTGAATCCTCGCTTATCCCTAACGATCTCCAAGCATGTTTAAAGTGCAAGGCAGCCAATCTTATCCTACTTAAGTCCCCGCCTAGCTTATTATTAATCCAAGCGTGGTACGTAGCTAGGAATACCTTTACTTTAACCCCGGCTTTTAAGAGATCCTTAACCTTATAAACGCATATTAGACCGGTACCTAAGTGTACGGGGCCTGAAGGTTCGAAACCGTTATAAGCTATGGGCCTCTCCTTCGTTTCTAATAACTCCCTAAGGTCCTCTAAGGTTATGACCTCTACTGTAGGTTCCCTAGTTATTAATTCCATCTTCCTTTCTATATCCATGATCGAAGACACCAATCCCCTTCCTAGAGGTTTAAGGTCATAAGGGCTATTTTAGTTTAGTCTCCCCAAGCAACCGAAGGCTAGGAAGGCTTAGAGAGGTTAAAGGGCTTACCTTTATAAAGTACGTATTCTGGTATATTATTCCTATACTTCCTGAGGAATTCTAGGTCTTCCTTCTCCTTCCTAAGTTCATCTGGTAGTAGCACCGGTATTTCATCTATTATAGGGTACCATCTATTGCACTTCTCGCATATCAATATACCAGCTACTACCTCCTTCTTAATACATTCATCGCAAGGGGGAGGACCCCCTAGTTCCTTTAAGAACTTACCCTTATATTGGCAATAAAGTTCGCAGAGGGGTACCTTACCTAAGGCTTTTCTATTTTCGTAATTTCTCTCCTCGAAAACGAGTAACTTTAATGGAAATACTTTACAATAGGGACACGCCAGTATATCCATTAACCTGTACTTCATAGCTTCACCTAAATGTAAACTGCGTGAGTTAATTAAATCCTTTTACTGTTCCTACTTAAATCGGTGGTTCTAAACCTATTTTAATACGTTACGATTAAAGCTTAAAAGCGTGAAACGACAGTATTTCTAGGTGATGAAGTAACGATAAGGGTGCCAATTATTGGCTAGGAGTACAGTAGATGAAGTAGAGCGTAAGATAATAACCTTAATAGAGAAAGCGGGCGATAAGGGGTTAATCCAGAGGGAGTTATGGAGTATACTAGGCTTAGATAGTAGAAGCGGTGCTAGGATAATTTCTAGGCTAGAGAAGAGAGGTATTGTAGAGAGGGAGAGGACCATCTATAAGGGAAAGCTTACCTACTTAGTTAAAGTAGCTAAAAGATATAGGGAGAAGAAGTACGTAAGCCCCCTACTCAAGGAAATACCATGCTTTTCCTGCGAGAACTTATTTAGGTGCGGGGAAGGCGGTGAACACGATCCAGCTA
>NJEH01000058.1 GCA_002254595.1 Thermofilum sp. ex4484_15 | reverse complement strand
ATGCATTAGAATACACCTCGACCCTGAAGTAGCACCTGGAGGGTATTGGTGGTTCTTCCCTAGAGGGCCTAGGGAGGTAAATATAGGGCTAGGCGTTCAGTGGAGGGAGGGCGCGCCCAATCCTAAGGAGAAGTTCTACGCTTACCTAGCCTCTATGAAGGAAATAGAAGGATCTAAGGTAATCCATGCAGGAGGAGGATTAGTACCTACTAGGCGCCCCCTTTCCGCCCCTGTAGCTAGTGGGTTCTTAGCTATAGGGGATGCCGCCTTAACGTGTAATCCCCTCCATGGAGGTGGTATAGGTCCAGCTATGTTAAGCGCTAAGCTAGCTGCGGAAAGCGTAAGTAAAGCGTTAAGCGAAGGTAATACCGATATAAGAGCCTTATGGACCTATCCAATAGATTATTTCAAGTATTATGGCTATAAGCAAGCGGCCTTAGATATCTTCAGGGCGTTCCTCCAAAGCCTTTCTAAGGAGGAAATAGAATTCGGGATGGCTAAGAAGTTAGTGAAGGAGGAGGAGGTTTACAGAGTAGGGATGAAGGGGGATTTAGAACTATCCCTAGCGGAGAGGGCCTTAAGGGCTTTAAAAGCCCTACCTAAACCTAGCTTCCTATTGAGGCTATCTAGGGTAGCTAAGTACATGAAGTTAATTAAGGAACTATACCTTAATTACCCGAGCTCCCCCGATCATTTCGAGAAGTGGTTAATTGAAGTAAGGAACCTGCTAAGTGAATACTATAGATCCTTGAATATCAGAAAGGCTTAAAATTAAGGGGGAAGAAGTAGGATTGGTGAACTCCTTGAGCGAGGAAAAGAAATCCTACGAATGGGTAGTGGGGATCTTAGTATTATCCTTAGTGGCTCTCTCCGCTTACCTCCTGTACTTAGGGTTAGGTTATATTTATAGGTGGAACGGATTAAGCTATAGCGATTTTAATAACGTAATAGTGGCCTTTCTAACGTGCGTCTTCTTCCTCTGCCTTATAGCGTTAGTACAGAGGAGGAGAGGGGTCTAGGAAGTACCCTCCAGCGAGACGGTTAACGTCTTAATGGGCTTTAAGTCATATACTTCTATTTCGGCCCTAACCGGCTGGAATACCCCTTCGTCGTCCCTGTAATGTATTATTATCCTAGCTCCCTTCTCCGAAACTCCTTCTTCGTTAGATTTCTCTACTAATAACCTAGCTAACTTAACCCAGTTCTCCTTGGATTTCTCCCTCTTCTCATCGTCTCCCTTACCGTAAAAGGTGGCGTAAAACCACCTCTTAGCTCTGAAAATGGCTCCCTTAGCTGTAGGCGCTATCTTGCTCCTCCACACCTTTACTTCCTTCGAGGACATATTAACCACCTTTATATTTATATGGGAAGGGTACTAATATATCTCTATTTATTATAAAAGTTGGAATTCGGACGGGTAAGTTCTCCTCACCGCTCGGTGCCGGGAATATTCCTCATTCAAGTAGAATTCCCTTTTAAGGTTATATAAAGTCTTACTACTTACCTTATAGCTAATCCAGCTATCCCCTTAGTTAAGTACTTCCTCATGAGTAAGAACACTACTAGTACCGGTATCGAATATATTATCGATAACGCGGAAAGTAGACCGTAGTTAACCGTACCGTGTTCCCCGAACACCATATAGATACCTACCGACACAGGGAACTTATCGGGCGTCCTAAGTAGGAAGAGCGGTACCAGGAAGTCCCCCCAAGCGGTTACGAAAGCTAATAACCATATGGTAACCAAGCCAGGTAACGATAGCGGTAAGGTAACCCTAAGGAACGCTAAGAACCTATTGCACCCATCTATCATAGCGGCTTCCTCAAAATCCGTAGGAATGGTCTCAAAATAGCTCGAACCTATCATTACTGAAAAAGGTAGTTCTAAGGCCGTTTCCAACAATATAACGCTAAATAAGGTATCCAATATACCTATCCTAGCGAATATTATCATAATGGGCAGTACTACTACCATTACCGGCATTAACCTGAGTATTACGAAGAAGTCCACTAAGGCCTCCCTGCCCTTGAACTTATACCTAGTAAGCGAGTAAGAAGCTAGTACCGAAAGTAGCGTAGCTAAAGTAGCGCTAGCTAAAGAAATTATGCTAGAGTTTACTATCCAAGTAAACGTCCTACCGGTAAGTACCTTAGCATAGTGGTTTAAAGTAATGCTGGAAGGTATCCTAAACCTTATATCGGCTTTAGGATCCACGGAACTGAGTATCAACCAAGTAAAGGGAGCTAAGAAGAAGAGGGCAAGTAAGGCCATGAATAAGTATATTAACGGTTTATCCTTAACTTTCCTCATCCCCAACCCCTCTTTAGTACCGTTATATAAGCTACGATCAAAACCAATGTAAAGAGGAACATTAGCGTAGCCGCGGCTGCTGCATATCCTATTTCGTAAGGGGGCAGGAGGGCTTGCCTATATATGTAAATGGTCCATAGTTCAGACCTAGTACCGGGGCCTCCTCCGGTCATTATAAATGGCATGGTAAAGACGCTAAACGTCCATATGGTTATAAGTATTAGATCGGTAAGTATCGCGGGCGCTAGTAGAGGTAAGGTGATGTAACGGAACCTATCCCAGGAACTAGCTCCGTCCAAGGAGGAAGCCTCATATAGGAAGTTAGGTATGCTTTCTAGGGCGGCGCTAAAGAGTATCATGGAGAAGGCAGTACCTCTCCATACGTTAGCTATAGTGATGGTCTCTAAAGGCTTATAAAATAACCAGTTAGTAGGCTCTATACCTAGTCTGTCTAACCTTAAGGCCTTAATTATCAAATTAAGCAATCCTTCCCTACTGGCGTAACTACCCCACATGTAACCGGCTACTACTTCCGGTATTACCCAACTTATAAATACGGCTGTAGCTATCACGCTCTTACCTTTAATATCCTTCCTCCTCATTAGGAGGGCTAACGCTAGGCCTAAAGCTACTTGTCCTATTAAAGCCGAAAATACCGTAAATATCACAGTTACCGATAAGGAATGGTAGAACCTGCTATCCCTTAAGAGCGAGATGTAGTTGTTTAAGCCTATAAACCTGGGGTGGGCAGCACCTATCCCCACTAGCGAAGCGTTAGTCATGCTCATTACTACTCCCCAGATAGTCGGGAAGACGACGAAAGCTAACATGACGGCTAAAGCCGGGAGTAGTAAGATGATCCCTAAGTAGCTCGAACGTAATTTCATAATTTAACCCACCTTACGGTAAGGTACAAGGTAGGTAGAAATAAATAAAAATACCTTTTTAGGTTTATTTTAACTACCTAAAGGTATTACCTCTACCTTATCCTTACCGAAGGTCTTTACCATCTTGGAGTAGAAGTAATCTAGGGCTTTCTCAGGGGTCATGCCTTCAAGCACTATCTTCTCGGTAGTTTCCTGGATGAAGTAGGAAACCTTACTGTAACCCGGCATAGCATCTCTGAAGTCCGTGAACTTCAGGTATTCTAATATGGCCATTAAGTAGGAGTTCTTAGCGTACTCAGGTACCTTAGCTGCATCTAGCCTAGGAGCTACCTTACCGAAAGCGGCTGCGTACTTAGCTACCCTATCCCTTTCGTTAACTATCTTGAGGAACTCCCAAGCTAAATCCTTAACCTTAGACTTGGAGTATATAGTCCAAGCCCAACCCCCAGATACGGTTACCCACTTAGGTTCACCGTGGGCTCCGCCCGACCAACCAGGCATCTTAGCAAACCCTACTACCTTGTCCCTATCGGGTACGGGAGCTATGCCTTTAGGTCCCCAAGCTTCGCCCCACTCCCAAGAGCCGCCTAACGCCATGCCTATTAACCTATCGGGGCCGAAAGTCCTCCTCCAAGTACCCCACACGTCCGGTACGAAGTTGAACTCTGTAGGAGCTAACTTGTACTTCACGTAAATATCGTAGTAAAACTTAAAAGCCCTTAATAGAGCTGGGCTCTTACCTATCCATTTACCTGTCTTATAGTCGTAAAGCCTATTCCTAGGAGGCTTATCGGCTCCTAATAATAGCATGTAGAAGCCCTGCATCGTAGTAGCTTCTCCCCACTTAGTTCCGGCCGGTATGTAAATCGGGAAGATACCCTTTACTTTCTTCTTTATAGTTAAAGCCGCCTTAAGTATATCGTCCCAGGTCTTAGGTTGCCAAGGTACCGGTAGGCCCGCTTCCTTGAATACGTCCTTACGATACCATATCATCCTAACGTCCGTATCGAACATTATACCGTAGACGTGCCCCTTATAAGAGACTATCCTCCTCATAGGTAAGGAGTAGTACTTCCAATCAGGCCAAGCGGCCACCAATTTATCTAAAGGAGCTAGATAACCGGCTTCAGCGTATTCAGGTATCATGAAGCTATCTACTAATACTACGTCAGCTGCAACTCCGGCTGCGAAATCGGCCGATTCCTTAGCTACTATGTCAACTCCGTAAGGTATCATCTCGGCCTTAACTTCGACATCCGGGAACTTAGCCTTAAATTCCTTTATAGCGTCCTCGGTCGGTATCTTCCAAGGTTCGCCGTAACATATCCTAAGTACTCTCTTCTGGGGATGGGCGTATAGGTAGCCTAAGCAAAGGGAAGAAGCTATGAAAAGTAGCGATAGTAATAATCCTATTAAATAACTTTTAGATTTCATAATCATCTTATAGGAACTGTTTCCTAAATAATATTTAAACTTTTCATTAAGCGTTTATGGTTTATTAAATAAATTTTTCAAGTTCCCTAAGCCTATCTCCCTGCATCTTAATTAACCTCCTTACGGAACTTTCGGATATAGCAGTTGAAGCCCCTATACCGGTACACTTAACGGCTCCTACGGCTTGAGCGTAAAGTAAGATATCCGATAGGACTCCCCTATCCTGTGGAGGTAAGGAAGTCAGCCTATTGAGTTCGTATAACTTCTTTATTAGACCGGCGCAGAAAGCGTCGCCGGCCCCCGTGGGATCTATTACCTCTACCTTAAAGGAGGGTTGATAGATAGTTAAGTTCCCAAGACGTAGGTAAGCTCCTTTACCCCCCAAGGTTATCGTTATCATCCTAACGCCTAACTTAGTTAATTCCTGAAGTATTGCCTCTATCCCTTCCTCACCAGTTAAGGCTTTAGCCTCGAGGTAGTTACAATGGATTATATCTACGTACCTAAGGGATTCCCTTAACTTATCCCTTATATCCCCACGCGGTTCAATTAGATCTAGGAAGGTTATCGAACCATAATTCTTAACCTCCGCTAATACCTTATCTAATACCTTATCCACTAATCCAGTTAGCCCCGCTGCCATGTAAAATAACTTAGGTTCGTACTCCTTAACCTTCGATAGTAGGTAAGAAGGTGTTAACGCATCATTCGCCCCTGGATCTACATGAAACCTTCTATCTTCATTTCTAACC
>NJEH01000009.1 GCA_002254595.1 Thermofilum sp. ex4484_15 | reverse complement strand
TCTTCGAAGACGGGAGGATAGGTAACGTAGACGTAAGTAGGAACGCCGTTTACGGTTACGATATAAGGACGGAAATTCTAGGTACCGAGGGGGCCGTAGTAGTAGGTAAGTGGAGGGAGACGCCCCTTGTACTGTTTAAAAAAGGAGGGTTCTCCTGCGATACGGTCTGGTGGTTTAGGGAGAGATTCGCTCAAGCTTATTTAAACGAAATGATAACCTTCGTAGATTGCTTGCTACGGGATAAGGATTGTCCAGTTACGGGTTACGATGGACTTAAAGCCGTGGAAATAGCTATGGCTTGCAAGAAATCGCTCGAGGAGGGGAGACCTGTAACCTTACCCCTCGACTAAAACGATATAAGTACTAAGGTCTAATAGCGTTAAGGAGGGAGAAATGAGGGAGAAGTTAACGCCCCTATTATTGCGCCCTGAAACCGGCGCCTTAATAAGCGTCTTAGCTGTAGTAACGGTTTTCTCCTCACTATCCCCTTACTTCCTAGCCCCTTTAACTATTTTAGGTATATTAACCATAGCTTCCGAACTAGGTATGGTTACAGTAGGTGTAGCGTTATTACTGATCTCTGGCGAGTTTAACTTAGCCGTCAGTTCGATATACTGCCTTTCACCCATAGTACTTACCATGTTAGCAAATAACGGAATAAATGTAGCAGTAGCTGCTCTAACGGGGCTAGCAGTAGCCGCCTTAGTCGGTTACGTGGAAGGACTTATAGTGGTTAAAACTAAGGTACATTCCTTCATAGTAAGCTTAGGGTTCATGATGTTCTTAAGAGGGGTCGACCTAGTTATTACCGGAGGAGTACCCCTAGATTACTATGGCCCTGAGTACTTCCTGAAGATATTTAACGGTAGGCTCTTCGGTAACGCGCGTACCTCCTTACTTTGGTTACTAGCTACAATAGGCCTCTTCACCGTTATACTACACGCTACTAAGTACGGGAATTGGTGCTATGCCACGGGGGGTAATCCTACCGTAGCTAAGGAGGTAGGCGTTAATACGGATAGGGTGAAGGTATTAAACTTCATACTATCTTCAGTATTAGCGGGTCTAGCGGGCTACTTAAGTTTAAGTAGGATTGCGGTAGTAGATCCGACATTAGGTTACGGATTAGAATTGGAAAGCATAGCAGCTGCCGTGATAGGAGGTTGTTCCCTTCTCGGGGGTTTCGGCAGCATAATAGGGGCTTCGTTAGGGGCCTTAATAATAGCTATGACTAGGGTAGGGTTAGTATTAGCCGGCGCTAATCCTTACTGGTACCAAGCGTTCCTAGGTTTAATACTCCTAGCTTCGATAATAATTAACTTAAGGATTATGAAGAAAATCCTTTCGTTTAGGTAATTTTAAGGCGTGAAAACTACCTTCATACATTCCTCACTTAAAGCTACTTCCATAGCTTTAACCGCCTCCTCTAACTTGAACCTATGAGTTATTAGCCTGGAGAAACCTACCTTACCTTCGTACTTCCTTAATAGCTCCAGAGCCTTGGGGTAGGATTGGTGCGTTTGCCCGGGTACGCCCACTATATGGGCCCACTTACTTAAAATGAGGCGTTGGGGATTTATACTTACTTCGCCTACGTCTATGTAAATACCCGTAATAACGTAAGTACCGAGCCTACCCAGCATCTCTAGCCCCTCCGGTAAAGCGCTAGCGTTACCGGTAGCCTCTATTACCAAATCGGCCCCCCTCCCTCCCGTTAAATGAAGTACCTCCCTTACCCTTTCCTCCGGTTTTTTAATTTCATCGATATTTATCACGTAAGATGCCCCGAAGGCCTCTGCTATCTTAAGCCTATATTCCGGCCTACCTATCATTATTACTTCACCGGTTCCTATTAGTTTAGAAAAGATTAAGTGCAACATCCCTATGGGTCCTGAGCCTTGAATTACTACGTATTCAGGAGGGGGGTAAAGATAAGACGTAGAGACGGCGTTCGAGGCCATAGTAAAGGACATAATAGGTACCGTCATGGGTTCGGTAAGTACTGCTACTTCTGGAGGCACCTCTGGAGGTACTTTAAGTAAGCGGGTATCAGGTAAGGCGTATAGGTATTCGGACCAGCCCCCGAATAAGTGAGGGGGGTCCTTACAAGTTAACCCCCATCCGTAATGGCCCGAGTACTTATCGCAGAAGGGGAAACCAGGATATTTCCTGCAGCTATAGCACTTACCGCATGTTATAGCGCAATCAAGTACTACCCTATCGCCTACTTTCAGTTCCCTACCTAGTAACTCCATGGATTTAGATGCCTCATCGCTTACCTCAGCTATCCTACCTACTACTTCATGTCCCGGTATAATTGGGAACTTCGTAAGTAAACCCCTAGGATGAACGGTCTCCCCTTTAAACATATGCTTATCAGTACCGCATATACCGGCCATCTCCACTTTAATTAGCGCACTACCCCTCTCCACCTTAGGATAAGGGAACTCCTTTACGCTTAACTTACCTGGACCCTCCATGACTACTGCTTTAACCATGGTTAAATCATATGTATGTTACCTTAATATCATTATTCCCGCCCAACCAAAAGTATGCAGTAAATAGTTCCTATAGACGAGTTCAAGGGAAGTTTAAACAGTTAATGATGTGACGTTCCCTTGAAAAACTTAAATATTTTAAAGGATTAAGGCTAGGCGTAAAGGGTGTAATTATGAGGTATTTGAAGTTAGTTTCGATCTTAGCGTTAGCTTTCTTCCTAACGCTGGGCTTATCCTTCGCGCCTACTACTGCCTTCGCCCAGAAGAAATTCGTTGTCTACTTCATACCTCATGCCGGTATGGCCGATCCCTTCTGGGCTACCCAAATTAAGATGGCTAAGAGGGTCGCCGCCTTACTACCGGATTTAGAGCTGAGGGTTACAGCACCGGAGACTTACAGCATTAAGAAGCAACTGGATTACCTAATGGCAGCTATAGCAGCTAAACCTGACGCTATAATAATTACCATTTCGGACGCTAAGGCCATGGATAAACCTTTAAGAAAGGCCATAAAGGAGGGAATTTTAGTAATCGCTATAAACATAGAGGACTATAGGCCTCCGGATAAGAGGATACCCTATATAACTTACATAGGAATGGACGAACGTATATCGGGTTCGGTACTGGCTGAGGAAACGTATAATAGATTCCATGAAATGTTCGGTAGGTACCCGAAGAGGGCCGTAATAGGTATCCATCAGCCAGGACTCATATGCTTGGAGATGAGATCCGACGGTATAATGAGGGTCTCTAAGAAGCTTAACATCCCTGTTGAGAAGCTCGACATAACCATGGATCCGACTAAGGCTATGGAGATCCTAAGGGCTTACTTAGCTAAGCATCCCGATACCGAAGTAATATTCACTTTAGGGCCTTGCGGTAGCCACCCAGCTATTAAGTTAATTAAGGAATTAGGAGCTAAAGGTAAGATAATTCATGCCTGCATAGACTTAAGTCCTAAGATCTTAGAGGCCATTAAGGAGGGCATCACGTTAGTAGCCGTAAGCCAGCAGCCGGCTTTCCAAGCCGCCCAATCAGTTTACACCGCTTACTTATACTTGAAGTACGGTATAATACCGCCTAAGATTATACCTACAGGTCCTACCGTAGTAACTAAGGAGAACTTAAGCGTAATATTACGCCAAGTAAAGACTACTGGCGGAGCTTAAACTTCCCTTTAACATATTTTTAATCCTTTTTTACTATGAGGCGGTATAATGAGAAAGGCTCTAAGCAGCCTCCTTAGGTTATTGTTATTAAGGTACGAAATTACCTGTCTATTAACGTTAATAGCGCTCTTTGCTATAGGGGGATACTTAAATAGAGCCCTCTTCGATTACTATACCCTCTCCACGCTATTGACGTTCTCAGCCGAAGTGGGGATAATAGCGGTGGGAGTGGCCTTCCTAATGATAAGCGGGGAATTCGACATGTCCGTAGGGGCCGTAGGTGCTCTAACGGCTATTTCGTTTATAACTTTAATTAATTCTAATTTACCAGGCTTCTTAGCTCTTCTAGTTTCGATAGGGTTGGCTTGCGCTATAGGATTAATTAATGGACTTATAACCATTAAATCCGGCGCCCCTTCATTTATAGTAACCTTAGCTACGGCTTTCACTATTAGGGGGATACTCCTTATCGTAACCGGCGGGTTCCCGGTAAGCTATAAGGGGGCCATACTTCCGCTATCGGTAAGGATATTAGGAGGTAGTTTACCCTTCGGCTTAAGGCTTTCAGCTATTTGGTTCGTAGTAGCTGTCGCCGTAATGACCTTAGTATTGGAATTTACGAGGTATGGAAATCACGTATTCGCTACGGGGGGTAATCCTACCGTAGCTAGGGAAATGGGAGTTAATACCTCTAGGGTAAAGTTAATTAACTTCGTACTCACCAGCTTCTTCGCTTCGCTTTCCGGCCTATTCATAGTAGCTAGGTTGATGTCGGCCGATCCCCTCCTACTAACAGGCGCTGAATTAGAGGGCATAGCGGCTGCAGTAGTAGGCGGTTGCTCGCTCCTCGGAGGTTACGGTAGTATAGTAGGCGCCGCCCTAGGTTCCGTACTTATCTCCCTTATAAGGGTTACCTTAACGTTGACGGGCGCGCCAGTAGTCTGGTATAGGAGTATAGTAGGAGGGATACTAGTAGCTACCGCTCTGATAGACGCGGTTATCCTTAGGAAGCTGAGGCAGAAGTTCCTTTAAGCTTTCCAGTCTTTAGGTATGGAGAATTCGTAACCGCACTTAGGGCATTTAATATAACTACAATCGTTCAGGATGGATAGGGGGCAACCGGTACAAGCGAAGGTCCTAGCGTAGCTAATATCGAATATAAAACCGCATTTAGGGCACCTTACCCTCATGAATGCCCGCCCCTCAATTTACCTCTTACCCATCTACATCCTTTATCCGTTACCTCCTTCTTCCATATGGGTACCTTAGATTTAATTCCTTCTACTATCCTCTTTAAGGCTTTAAAGCCCTCCTCCCTGTGTTTAGAAGCTACCAATACGTAAAGAGCTTCCTCTCCCGCTTTTACCTCACCTACCCTATGTTCCGCTATAGCATCTATTAACCCGTACTCCTCGATGGCTTCCTTAACTATTCGCTCAAGTACCTTGCGGGCTAAATACGGATGATGATCGTATTCCAGTTTAATTACCCTTTCCCCGCCTTCTCCCTTACCCCTTACCACTCCTATGAATATTGATATAGATCCTACCTCAGGCGATTTCTTAAGTTTGGAGATAAGGTAAGGTAAGGGATCCAATTCTTTACTTACTTTAACTATCAACCTAACCACCCGAAGGTAACGGCATTACGTCGATTATATCCCCATCCTTAAATTTAATCCTATTTAGTTCCTTAAGGCTTACTACCTCGCCATTTAAAGCTACTATAACTTCCTCCTCCCTTAATCTCCCCCCTTCCACTAATAGACCATCCTTATCGTTTAAATTCTTAGCTAACTTACTGACTAATTCCTGATAACTGCCGTAATCTAGCTCGAGGGTTAAAGTACCTACTTTAAAGTAATCTTTAAGCCATCCGTAAAGCCTTACGCATACCCTCAAGGGATCCCCCACCCTTAAGGTAGAACGGGAACGATAAATATATAACGGCGTTATTATAGGGTCTATAGGATGGGGCCGATGAGTAAAGTGAAGTTACCCTTCGACGTTAGGATAATACCTTTAAACGACTTACTACTCCACGAAGAGGTTAGGAACGCTAGGGTAAGGGAACTAACCGAGGAAATGGGGGAGGAAGGGGTACTTAAAGACCCCATAACAGCTACGCGCTTAAGGGATAGGTATTTAGTTTTAGACGGCACCCATAGATGTAAGGCGCTTAAAGCGCTAAGTTGTAATTACATAGTAGCTCAAGTGGTCGATTACAACGGGCCTAAGGTTAAGGTAGGTACTTGGTACCATGCCTTCCTTAAGGATGATGCGGATTTCTTAAGGCAGGAGATAAGGAGGCTTAAGGATAGGTTAAAGGAGGGAGGTAGCTAGGGTATTATTCGAGGACGATAGTCCCTTAATATTAAGAGCTGAAGGGAGGCTCAAGGGTAAAGTTAGAGTTTTAAGGGAATTAGTTAACTCCTATATGAATTTGAACTTTTACGGGGTTACCGATGAGACTTATTGCTTCTTGAAGGCGCTCGGGGAAATAAGGGCGTTAATTAAGTTCTCGGAATTCAATAAAGGGGAAATTAAAGCTATAACTTTAGGTAACTCAAAATTACCTACCGGTATTACTAGACATGTAATTATCGGTAGGATATTAGGATTAAGGGTAGCTCTCGACTTACTTAAGGAAGGTTGGATAGGAGAAAGCGAGAAGTTAGTAAGGGAGGAATTAGTTAGAAAGCTAAGGGAGGGCTCAGATCGTATTCGGAACCCATTTTTTACGTAGAGAAATAGGGACGGGCATGAACTTAAAGGATTTTAAGGTAAGTAGATACGAAAGACAAATTAAGCTCTTCGGTAAGGTAGGTCAAGCTAAGCTTAGTAACGCTAAGGTAGCCATAATAGGCTTAGGAGGCTTAGGTTGCGCTGTAGCTACCTACCTAGCAGCGGCTGGGGTAGGTAGATTAACATTGATAGATTACGGAGAGGTTAAGTTTAGTAACCTCAATAGGCAAATACTTTACTGGACCAAGGATTTAGGTAAGCCTAAACCCCTTCCGGCTGCGGAAAAGCTTAAGGAGCTAAACCCCGAGGTAGAAGTAGAGGTACTTCACCTAAAAGTGGATGAAGGTAATGTAGACGATGTCGTAAAGGATGTAGATATAATCGTGGATGGGGCCGATAATTGGGCTACTAGGTTCTTACTTAATGATAGATGCATCGAGTACGGTAAGCCTTTCATACATGCTAGCGTTCACGGTTACTTCGGTCAGGAACTTACGATAGTACCTGGTAAGGGGCCTTGTTTAAGATGCCTTATCCCAAGGAGCCCTCCGGAACGTGGACCTTTACCCATATTAGGAACTACGGCAGGTACCTTAGCTTTAATTCAAGCTACTGAAACGTTAAAGTTAATTACCGGGTATGGGATACCGGCGATAGGTAAGCTAATAATATACGATGGATTTTCCATGGAGTTTAAAACCATTAGGGTAAGGAGGAGGGTCGATTGCCCTATCTGTAATAAGTTAAACCTAAAATAGGATCGCCCCCTTACTTTAAAGGGAGGTAAACCTGATGTCCTGTGAAGGGTTCGGGGTACCGGTAGAGGTAATAGGTTTAACCGATAGCGAAGGGTTAACGAGGGATTAGCTAGGGCCTTTAGGCTCTTGGAGAAGGGGGAGGAGAAAGTAATAATTATTCTAAAGGATGAGGGGGACTACCTAAAGGCATTAACTATAATAGCTAAGAGGAGGGGAATTAGGGTAAGCATAACTTCTCGCGAAGGAGGTAAAGTGACCGTTACACTTTCTAAATCCCTCTAAGATTAACTAATTAGTGCATAAATGCTTATTCTTATTAAGGCTATCCCGGCTACTAACTCCATGAACCCGCCCTTACCGGCCTTAAACTTCTTTAACTCTAAAGTCCTTAAGTTAAAGTAGTGCATAGCTAGGGTTATCCCTAGGAAGGGGCTTACGAATATCACGTTATATAGGGTTGGGAGTATTAATGAAACTACTAAAGCCGCTTTACGCGATATTAAACTCGTCATTGCTAAGTAAGGCCCTGAAGTGCATGGTGAGAGCAGGAAGCTAACGGCTAAACCGCATAGGAAAGCCCCTTTGGGGGATACTACGCTATAGAGGATCTTAAGTAGGGTATCTCCTACTCCTCTAAGGATTAATTTCACCCCCCTATCCGTTAAGGAATTGATTACACTTAACGAACCTACTCCAATTCCCAGGAGGACTAATAAATGCCTAAGAAAGGGTAGGGTGCTGAAGACCTTTATTAAACCTAAACCCAATAGGTAAAAAGTAAAGACCTAACTTAATAACCCTCCCCTACCTACCCTTACGGTAGCTAACGTCAGGAATATTATTAAGGGGGGTTTAGTATTCTCACTTCCGCTACTAAGGAGGAAGGCACCGAACCTACGTTTACCGTTAATGAAAATACCTATAATTCGTTCTTAATTAACTTACATATTTCGTAAAACCTGGATACGTTAGTTAAATTACCTTCAGGTTCATAGGATACTATAGTAGCGTTGGGGAACCCCCTCTTCGGTTCCTCCCTCACTTCTAAGCAATGAGAACATGTGGAACTACCGTAGACGTAAAACTTTAGAGAAGTACATCAGCTAAAAGTTAACGTGAAGGAGGATAATACTATAACGCTAAGAGCGTTAAGAGGTACCTTGTATTCAAGGCCTATCACCGGTTCGTAAGTAATGAACCTACTTAGCGTTATAAAAACTTACTATGCCACGTAGACTTTTTTAGCTTTAGATAATAAGTAATCTACTACCGCATTTAGATCCTTGAAGCTAGAGGATTTGATACCATTTAAAATGATATTTAAAGCTTCATCAGTAGCGTGAGTAATAGCCCTCCCTCCTCTAGCTTTAGGATAAAGGGTACAGGCCGTTACCTTCTTTAAGGTTATATCGACTAATCCTAGTTTTCGAGCTACCCTTACTATTTCCTCCTTATCGAAACCTATAAGCGGTCTGAACACCGGCAAGCTTACTTTAGTAGTTAAGAAGTATAAATTATCGAGGGTTTGCGAAGCTACCTGGCCTACACTTTCGCCCGTAACTAAAGCCTTCGCTCCCTCCTTAAAGGCTAAGTTCTCCGCTACTTTGTACATAAGTAGTTTACAGAGTAAGCAACGATACCTTACATCTACGTTTAACTTAGCGTGAACTTCCCCTAAAGGTATTATGTAAACGTACCAACGTCTCCTAGGTACCCACTTCCTTAACCAATTAAGAACGTCCTTAAGCCTTTCCTTAGCGTCGTCGCCGTAAAAGGGAGTTAAATCGTAATGTACCGGTATTACCTCGCATCCCCTCTTCATCATCATCCAAGTAGCTAAGGTACTATCAGTACCGCCGGAAATTAGCGATACTACCCTACCTTCGACCCCGTAAGGTAGCCCCCCTGGACCTTCGAACTCCTGGTAATATAGGTATGCTGCCTCCCTCCTTATCTCTACGCTTAAGCTCCTATCAGGTTCTTCTAGATCTACTTTAACTCCCCTTACCCCCTTAAGTACTTCACTCCCCAGTAATTCCTCCATTTCCTTACTAGTTAATGGAAACCCCTTAAAGGCCCTACGTACTCTTACTTCGAAGGTATCCCCCGGCTTTAGAACCTCCCTAGCTAATTTCATCACTTCCCTCTTAATTTCGCCTACTTCAGGTTTCAACTTAATGCACGGACTTACCGAGGTTATGCCAAATACGTTAGTTAAAACGCTTACGTAGTCCTCTAGATCCCTCCCTACTTCTAGAAATATCCTACCCCACTCCTTCCTTACCTTAAAGTCCCTTAAACCTTTTAACGTTAATTGAGATCTTATATTGTTTACTAACCTCCTCTCCATCCTAATCCTAACTTCCTTAGATTTTACAGCAATTTCACCATACCTAATTAATATAACATCGAATTTATCCATCATTACTTATCAAGTAGTGAAGAACCGTAATTAATAGCGTTAACTTAAAAACTACCCCTTCTTAACTTTCACCTCTAGGAAATGAGCCGAACAGGAAATACACGGATCGTAAGCCCTTACTAACATCTCAGATCTCCTAGCTATCTCCTTTTCGCTCTCATGAACGTACCCCTTTAAGTACTCCATTAAGTCCAATTCTATATTGCGTAAATGTTGACAAGTAGGTGGGGCTATCGAAGCGTAAGTTACGAAGCCCCTTTCGTCGAACTTATAACTATGGAAGTTAAGACCCCTAGGGGCTTCCGTTAAAGCGCAAGCCTCTCCCTCCTTAGGCTCCACTTTAACCCTAGAAGGCCCTTCTAATTCACCCCCATCGATGATGGCTATAGCTTCGTCTATTAAGGTAATTATCTCTAGGAGCCTCGCTACGTTAGCTGCGAAAGGGTTGAAGCAGGGGAACTTGAATTTGCTCCTCGAGGCTACTTCCTTAGCATCATCAGATAAATTGCCGTAGTTTAAGTTAACCCTAGGCAAAGGTCCCAGCATAAAGCTACCCCTACCTTTAACTAACGAGTGTTTTGCCGTAGAGTAACCTACTTGTACTTCATAGACGTACTTCCTATATTCATCCTCGCTTACGTCCAGACCTTCCGTAGATACTACCCTGCCTTCGTTTACGGGATACTCGTTAGGTTTATGTAATGCCATATGTTCGCATTTCCTCTCAAAATCCGGGAAATCTAAGTCGAGGACGAAATCCGATACCTTCAAGGCCTCCTCCTTAGCCTTAAGTAGAGTAGCTTTGAAGGATTCCAATTTACGCTGAGTAGGTATGCTAGTAAAGCCGCCTACTACCGTAGATACGGGATGTACGCTCCTACCGCCTATTAACTCTATTAATCCATCTCCAGCTTCCTTAATCCTTAAACCGGCCTTTACTACCCCCGGATAAGCTTTAGCCATCTCTACTACGCTAGGATGGCCCGTATAGTCGGGCAAGGCTAATAAGAATAGGTGAAGGGCGTGGCTACTTAATATCCCACCTATAGCTAATAACTTCCTAAGCTTCCTTATATGCTCCGGTACCTTAACGCCCATGGCTTTCTCCACCGCCCTTAGCGCCGTTATTTGATGGGTTACGGGGCATATACCGCATATACGTGAAGTTATCTCATGTACTTCGTAATATGGCCTACCTACGAGTATAGCTTCTATAAACCTAGGAGCTTCAAAAATCCTAAGCTTTAACTCCTCTATTTCACTTCCCTTTATAGTTATTTCCAACGTACCTTTCCCCTCTACTCTACTTATATAGGGTACCTCTAACCGTTTACTCATAGCCCAGACCACCTCTTAAATTCCTTGGATAGGCCGGCGTACTTACGTAACTTACAAACGATTTCCCTTTCCGATAAACCTATCTCCCTCCATTTATCCAGAAGGGATTCAGCATTGGGATCTACAGCGGGCCCGTAGCAACCTTCGCATATCCTACCTAGATTGGGACAAAGGGCTCCGCAACCCGCTTTAATTACCGGACCCATGCACGGTTCACCCTTAATTAATAAACATTCATTCTCGGAAAGTTTGCATTCTACGCATACGGGGTACTTAGGTAACCTAGGCGGCACCCCTAAAGCTACGTCCTTTATTACTTCTACTATAGTGGAGGTATCGGGGGGGCAACCGCTTAGGTATATATCTACGTCTACGTAATAGTCGAGAGGCCTCACGGTAGTGGACCTTATGGATGTGGGGTTTTCATAAACTAACTTCTCTACTTCCCTTTGGCTCATATAGTTCCTTATGGAATTAAGCCCGCCGTAAGTGGCACAATCCCCTAAAGCTACTAGTATTCTGCTTCTACTCCTAATTTCCTTAATTTCCCCTATTTCCTCTGGAGTGCTTACGGAACCTTCTACTAGCGCTAGGTCGTAAGGTCCTTTACCTTTTACGTCACTTACCATAACCCAGTAATCTATGTCTATTAAGTTCAATAAATTTAGTAACTGCTCGTTAACTCTTAGCATAGATAGTTGACAACCGGAACAACTAGTGAACTTGAAAACCCCTATCCTTAACTTGCCCATGCTTTCACCTCCCCTTAAAGTATCTTATCAGGGAGGGGCATCACCTCCTCATAACTAAACACCGGACCATCTTGACACACATATTTATTACCTATTTGGCAATGGCCGCAGAACCCTAGTCCGCACTTCATCCTACGTTCTAGCGATAAATATATATTGCCTATCCTAAAGCCCATAGCCGTTAACCCCCTTACCGCGAACTTCATCATTATCTCAGGTCCGCAAATGAAAGCTACAGCGCGTTTAGGATCTACTTTAACTTTCTTAAATAATTTAGTTACGACGCCTACCTCGTACCTCCATGCCATTCCCTCAGGTACCCTATCTACCGTAAGCAGTACCCTACACCTACCCGTCCTACCTATTTCCTCAAGTTCCGTACGGTACATTACGTCGAGAGGTGTTCTCGCGCCATATAATATCTCTACGTTACCATAATCTTCCCTATGCTTTAAGATCCATAGAATAGCAGATCTCAGGGCTCCAGCTCCGCAGCCCCCTCCTACTATTAGAATATCCTTACCCTTACTTTCCCTTAAAGGCCATCCCTTACCGTAAGGACCCCTTATACCTATCACGTCGCCTTCCTTCAAGTTAAATAACGCAGTAGTTACCCTCCCTACCTTCCTTACCGAGATCTCTACGTAATCGCTTACTTCGGGATCGGAAGCTATACTAATGGGTATCTCCCCAGCTCCGAATACCGATATCTCCAGGAATTGCCCTGGTTCGAACTTTACCTCGCCGCTTAACGGCCTAAGCCTGAAAGTCCTTATATCCCTAGCTTCATCCCATATCCTTTCTATTTTAGCCTTAGTAGGTACGTAGGGGTTAAGCGTACTTTACCACCTCCTTAAGCTTTGATGCTACTTCGGTTATATCGATACCGGCCGGGCAAAGGGATATGCATCTACCGCAACCTACGCAACTGGAGTACCTACCTCCTCCAGCCCCTCCGAATTTACAAGTCATCCAGTGCCTTAACCTAGCCTTCCTTTCCCTCCTAAAATTCCCCCCTAGGGCTACCTCCGAATATTCATATAACTGACAGGAATCTAACCTCCTAACCCTAATACCCTCCTTAAGGCTAAGGCCTACTTCATCGTATATATCATAACAATAACAAGTAGGGCATACTAAGCTACAGGTACCGCAGGAGAAGCATTTCTTAGCTTCCTCCTCCCAGACTGGGTGATCTAAAGGAGCGGGCACTAAACCCTCGAAATCGGCTCTCCTATGGAAGGTGTTCTTCGCATACGCCTTTATCCTTTCCTTAGCTTCTAAGTGTTCAACCTCGGCTTTAGGGAAGTTCAGTTTCTCCACTAGTTCATCCCCTTTAGGACTACCTACTTCAAGTAAGAATAATCCCGCTTCTAACTCAGTTAAGGCCAAATCGTAGCCTCCTTCGGCTATGGGACCAGTATTTAGGGAGGCGCAAAAACAGTATTCATCCTTAGCCCCCCTACAGTTAAGGACTACTATTAAGCTCTTCTCCCTTCTGCTTAGATAATACGGATCCTCGAACTTCCTAGAGAAGAATTCATCTAGCCTTAATATCGCGTTCAGATCACAGGGATGTACTCCGAATACCATTATAGGTTCAGCTTTAGCCTCCGCTTCTATTTCGAAGCCGTCCCTTAATTTAAACTTCATTAAGACCTCATAAGGTAAGTGAAAGAACTTCTTAGGGGGTAATATCGTTCTATTGTAATTTAACTCCATATCCCCTAAGCCATCCACTCTGGAGAATACGTAGCTACCCCCCTTCCTAACGGGCCCATAGATGGTATATGACTTCTTAGCTTCATCGATTAACTTAGCTAAATCCCCGTAGCTAACTACGAAGGCCTTCATCGAAGGTTAACAAAGCACTGTTATAAATAAAAAGTTTTACCCATAACTTAAGGTACTTATCTCGCGTAGGACCTCCTTAACTAGCTTCCTTAACCCATTTAATACCTCCTCGGATAGCGAACTCCCCGGCCCTATACGTTTAGGTTCCAACCCTAAAATTATTACCTCTCTGGGGGGATCCTCCGTAAGGAGCAAGGCTAATTTAGTTACCGTACCTATATCTAATCTATGTAAAGTTAACTTACGTAACTCCTCTACTTCACTTAGTTTAAACTTATGTAAAGTACCCGGAGGGGCTCGACCGGTAAGTATAGCATCTAACACTATTAGTTTATCACAACCTTTAACTTCCTTTAAGATCCTTAGGGGATCGCTTCCGATCTCCACCAATTTTACCCACTTGGGTAATTTAACCTTCCTTAACTCCCTTAGGGCTACTAAGGCTAATCCGTCATCGGAGGAGTAACTGTTGCCTATAGCTACTATTTTTACCTTCATTTAAGCTAACCCTGTCCCTTAGCTTCGTTACCGCTTCCCTTCTTCTCGGCCTTAATTTCCTCCTCTACTTTCTTCAGCTCGGCTTCAAGTTCCTTCTCTATTTCCTCTATGGGCTTAGGGGGAGGTGTAGTAGCTAAGGTATATCCTATCC
>NJEH01000057.1 GCA_002254595.1 Thermofilum sp. ex4484_15 | reverse complement strand
CCTACTTCGATTAAGGGAGGTTCCTCGCGTTTACAAATATCCATAGCGTAAGGACACCTAGGGTGGAACCTACAACCCGGAGGAGGGTTAATTAAGTTAGGAGGAGAACCGGGGATAAACTCCAACTTCTTATCGGTCCTTAGCGTAGGTACGCTAGCTATGAGTTTCGAAGTGTAAGGGTGCTTAGGCTTACCGTAGATAGCTTCGGCTGGGCCTACTTCCACTATCTTGCCACCGTACATTACAGCTACCTTGTCAGCTAGTTCGCTAGCGAGAGCTAAATCGTGGGTTATGAATATATAAGATAAGGAGAGTTCCCTCTTTAGTTTCTTAAGTAAGTTCATAATATTAGCTTGGGTTATTACATCTAGAGCGGAAGTAGGTTCGTCTAAAATAATTAATTCTGGTTTCATTAATAAGGCCATAGCTATTACTACCCTCTGCTTCATACCTCCAGATAGTTCGTGAGGATATCTATCCATTATATAATCCGGAAGCCTTACCATGCTCAGTGCTTCTACTACAGCTTTCATAGCTTCAGATCTGCTAATCCCCTCGTGTATTATAAGGGGCTCGGCTACTTGATCACCTACCTTAATCACAGGATTTAAAGCGTTCATAGCGCCTTGAAATACCATAGATATTTTCCTCCACCTAACTTTAGTCCTCATATCCTCCTCGCTTAGGTTAGTCAATTCTAAACCGTCCAATTTTATTGAGCCTTCGTACAAGTATACGTTACGAGGTAGTAAACGCATTATAGCTAAAGCTAAAGAGGACTTACCGCAACCCGATTCGCCTACTAAAGCTAAAGTCTCACCCCTAGCTATACTTAAGGATACGCCATCGACTGCCCTCACTACCCCCCTTACGGTCCAGTAATATAGCTTAAGCCCCCTTACTTCAAGTAACATACTACCTCTCCCTTAACCTAGGGTTCAATATCTTATCTAAAGGATAATACATTAGCACGAAAGCTATCGCTATTAACATAATTACGCCGGCGGGTAATAAGACCCACCACCAGTAGCCGTGATACAAGGCACCTCCTTCGTAAGCGTTATCAAGTAATTTACCGAGCGTAGGGAGTAATGGGTCGCCTAATCCCAATATGCTTAACGCTGCTTCCAGGAATACGAAGGAAGGTATACTTAATACTATATTAGCGAAAGTATAGGGAGTTATCCTTGGCGTTATATATAAGGCTAAGATCCTCTTCTTGCTGGCACCATAAGATATTGCAGCCTCTATATATTGTTCACTCTTTACCTGTAACACCATGCTTCTGGTAATTTTTGTAACCATTCCAAGTATACTGAATACTACTAATACCTCTAAGAGCCTCCATAGCGTAAGCCTATAGACGAAATCTATCAATATTATTAATGGTAATATTGGTATCACTAACATAATATCAGTAGCCCTTTGTAGTACTTCATCTACCTTCCCCCCGTACCAAGCGCTAACGGCCCCTAGGAACGCTTGGATAACTGTAGTAACTACCGATCCTACGATCCCAAAGGCTAAGGATATGGGCGTACCCCATAGTATGCCTAATAATATGTCCCTCCTCTCGTTATCCGTACCGGCTAGCCCGTAAACCTTACCGTATATTATCGCCTCTATCCTTAGCTTATCTTTCTTTGAGTACATTAAGGCTTTAACTACTATTCTATAAGGCCTAGGGGGCTTAAAGTAGGAACTCTTAAGTACCTTTACCTCCTTAACGTTAGGTAAGCTCTCCCTCTCAGCGAATATATAAATGAAGCTTAACGCACTAGGGGGCTTACCGGTTACTTTAGTTACGAAATCCGCTATGTTCGAGAGTATATCCTTATCGGTGGATATATAGAGTGCTTGAGTGGAGGAGGTTAAAGTACCGCTGAATAATTTAACCTTGAGGCCGTCAGGTCTTATGATGGTTACAGCTACGTAAGGAGGAGAGGAACGGTAGCTAGTGTTTAAGAATATTATGAAATCAGAGGGAAAATCATCGTAATCGTAGTAGAAATTAGCTTCCCTCCGAACGTATTTAAAGCCCGAACTCATCTTAATTGAAAGATATTTAAAATCGCTATTGACTATATCTAAGGTCCTAGGTAGTCTCTTACCTATGAAGATTTCAACCCATTCGGGAGCAGCTAATCTAGGGTATTTAACCCAATGTAGAGGATCGTTCCAAGCGTTAACTATATTGCCCTTAGGGAAGTATATCGGCACTAATAGGGAAAGGATTGTAAGGAATAGTAAAATGCAGAGCCCTGCTAAGCCGCTTTTACTTTTAAGTACTTCCTTAACTATCTCCCTTAAACCTAGAGGTGCGCTCAATTACCTCACCTACTACTCCTTATCCTAGGGTCTAGTAAACCGTATATTAAGTCCAGCGCTAATACTGTTAAAGTATAAAGGTAAGCATAAATTACCGTTATGCCTATTACTACCGGCGCATCGAGGGATAAAATAGCTTCATAAAGCAACCTACCTACACCAGGCCAATCGAATACTGTCTCGGTTATTATAGCTCCCGTAAGTGAGTTAACTATGGCTAAAGCTACATTAGTAACTATAGGCGGGAGGGAAGGCCTAAGTACGTACCTGGAAAGGACCAGCCTTTCCGGTAAGCCCTTAGCTCTAGCAACCACTACGTAATCTTCTTGGGATACTTGTATTAAAATATTCCTACTTACGTAAGCCCACGCCCCTAATCCATTAAATACCCACGCTAGGAGGGGTAAGGCCATATGATATAATATATCCCTAAAGTAACCTAACAGCGTTGAAGGAGGAGGTACGCTAAACATACCGCCGGAGGGGAAAAGGCCTAAGTAGAAGGAAAATATTAATATGAAGATTATTCCGAAGAACCAAGGAGGTACTATGGAAGTAGTAATAGCGAAGAATGTAACGGACTTATCGAATGTACCTCCGGCACTCTTAGCCATGTAAAGCGATAAGTAGATGCCTAATAAAGCAGATATTATCGTACCGGTTGTAAAAAGCAATACCGTTTGAGGTAACCTCTCTAGTATTATATCCTTCACTAAGCTTGAACCGGATGCGCTCCTAAGTATTAACGCCCTCCCTAAGTTAAGGGTTAAGGCATCCCTGAAGTATATGAAGCTCCTAAATATGAATGGCTTATCCAAACCCCTAGAACGTATTATCGCTTGTACTCTTTCATTTATGTACTTCTCCCTTAGATTCTCAGGTAAGTTAGCGAAAGAGGGGTTCCTAGCTATTTCCGATTCCACGTTAAACCTTATTTGGCCTATGTAAATCCTATCTATGAAGCCCCCTAAGTTAGCTATAACTACGGTAATGTAAATAGCTATGATAAGCGTAAGTAACCTTATAGCGACCGTTTTTGCAAAATACTTAACCGGGACCATTAGCTGATTACCCGTAACAATAAATAAAAAAGGAGGAATTTAAGGTTTAGGAAAACCCCTTAGCCCGGTACAAATACTATCGAGGTAGTCTTTATAATGGGAGTAGCGGCTTCCTCTCCTACCCCTATTACCATTAAGGTGTAAGCGCCTGGGGTTAACTTTGAAGTTTCCTCAGGGCTGAACTCTATAGTGAAGACTCCCATGCCTACCGCTTTAGCGTCGCCTCTTAATATTACTACTCCCTTGGGGCTTAATAATAAGTACTTAACTCCTACCCTAGTGTACGGCCTACCCTCAAAGGTCGAAGTTACGTTAAATACGACTCTACTACCTAGGGTAGCTTCACTAGGTCCACTTACTACTATGGAGGGTACCCTAGGCTTAATTAAGTAAGCCCAGCGATCCGCTCTGAAGGGATACTCCCTAAACGCCTTCATGATGACCTGCCTAGCTACGGTATCTACCTTAGCTATGTAGAACGGGCCATCGCTAACGTAGAAGTGGCCATATTTATCGAACCAATAGGATATCGCCCTCCACCTAGCCCTAGCTTCCTCGGGAGTTACGTAACCCTTAATTTCAGGCGGTATGTAGTTCTCCTTCTTGAACTTCTCCATGTAGGACTTTAATATATCAAGGCTACGTCCCTTAGTTAAGTCTAACCAATCTACCTTCCATTCCTCCGCCCTAGTATCTGAGAAGGCTAACTTCCTATCCGCTACTGCAACGTTCATAAGGGCCTGGACTTCCCAAGGTACAGTAGCCCCTATGGAAGCTAAGTTAGCGATGTAGCTCTTGTCCGGGTGCCAATAATCTACATAAACATCGTAAACGTTACCGGCTACTATACTTATCCCTTTGAAGGTCTTAACGAACGTCTCCGTAGTAGGCGTTACGGCTGAAGGATCGTAAAGCGTTGAATTAGGCGTAGCTATTTCGAAAGTAGTAGCTAAGCTCATTAGTATATCGGCTAAGGTTACCGGTTGTCCATCATGCCACTTACCTAAGGTGAAGATGAACCTAACTACGCTCTTAGCCGTAACATTAGGACCTACCTCTACCCACTTTCTCTTCGAGACATTGTACTTTAAGGCTGTAGGCGGTACCTTTAATACTCCTTCAGGGCCTGCAGTCCTTACTTGGAACTTAGCCCTAACGGGTATATACTTGCCTGTATGGGGATGCGGGAAGACCGTAGGGTCGCTAACGGCGTAGAAGACGAAGACATCGTATAGCCAAGTAAAGCCCGCTATGGGGTTATAAGCAGAAGTAAACATCCTCATATTGCCCGCCTTAACCATCCCTCCTACTTTGCCCTTGAACTTTATAGTCCTCAGGGAGAAGAGCGAGAACGGGCCACCGTATAGGTCGTAAACCATTTCCTCTATGTTAGAACTATAGGCGAAGGGAGTTATCTGATCTACTAACCATATCCTTACGGAATCCTCTAATGCTAACTCAGCAGCTTTCCTTACCAATTCGTTCCTTTCCTTTAAGGATTTATACTTAGCAGCTGATAATTTCTTAGCTACCTCTACTAGCTCCTCAGGGGGCTTATAGACCTTAAACACAGCACCGCTATAGGGTGAAGTACAGAAGAAGTCGGGATCGATATCGTCGTAAGCGCTTATAGCGGTATAAGCCCATCCCTCGGTATATAGGTGCCACTTACCCTCCCTAGGATCAGATCCGTAAACTATAGGTACCGCATCCCTAGCCGGACGATATAGCTTCTCTACGGTAAAGCCTACCTTTTCCAATTGAGAAGCTACGTAATCGCCTATTTCCTTCCTATAATCCTCTATTCTTATGAAGAACTTCAACACTATCGGCTTACCGTTGTAATACCATTTACCGTTCTTAAGGATCGCCCCAGCTTTGGTTAAGGCTTCGGTTATCATTTTCTTTCCTTTCTCGAAATTATATGCATACTTAAGTTCTAAAGCCTTCATGAAATCTGCGTTCCTAGCGTAATCGGGCGAAACCGCCCTAAAGACTTCCGTAAGTTTTAAGTAAGCTGACCTTAGGGGAGGCTACGGCAGCCCTTATATTTTCGAGTTTCCTTAAGTTATATAACCATATGTGCATTTTACCGGTTTCTATTAAGCTAACCACTTTATCTTCGTCCGACATAGGAAAGAGTACTATGGTATCTACCCATGGTCCCCTAGGTATCTGGGCGTAAGCACTAGGAGGCAATACTAGTAATGAAACGGCTATAAGTAGGGCCAAGACGGTTAACTTACGGCTTAAATACCTCCGCATGTTTAGGTATTAAAAATGTTCATTATATAAATTTTTCTTCCTCTTTTATCCTATTTCCGCTTGGATTCGGACGCTAAGATACACATAGCCCTAATGGTTAAAGTTAAACCTAAGAGCCCTAAGAGAGCAGCAGGAAAGCTCAATATCGAATAGGGCTTAATTATCCTTAACGCCCGGTAACTATAATAAATGAGTGCAGGACCGTTACAAGTCGCTATTAATGTTAAGGGGGAATAAACGTTAGTTAAATTAAATTTATAAACCCTAAATGGAGATAACGATGTATTAATCAAGTATTTACCGGTACCGGAGAGTAACCGAACCTCTATAGTAACGTTAGATTTAACACTTAAATCGAAGTAAGGGAAGGAAGCTTCACCCTTGAATAGCGGTAAGAGAGTCCTTCCCTTAAACTCCCTCCCCCCCTTACTTAGTAAATTAAGGTATATGGGGTACATAGCTATTAAGGATAAAGCTAAGGAGGCCACTAAAGAAGTTACACCCAAAGTTAAGTACTTCGAACCCCACTTCTTAAACCTCATCAGTACCTACCGTATAGCGCTCAAGGATCCTTTAAATAACATTCCTTTAAAAGTAAGGCATCCCCTTCTATGTTGGGACTCTCAGATATAACTACTCCTCCCACCTTAAATTCCTTAAACGCCTTTAGTAAGTCAGCGTACTTGAAGTCCGATTCCTTTAAGTTTAAATGCCTTACTTCACCCCTTTCTCCGTACTCTATGCCCGATACGTGGATGTGCATTTCCCTTAACGCTTCCTTACCTAACCTTCTCTCGATAAGCTCTAAAATCGAGGAGAATTCCTCGTAACTATTATAAGCCCCCCTACTTCTAGCATGTATGTGAGCGAAGTCTATACATGGCATTACCATTTCTAGTTCCTCACTTAGTTTAATTACCTCATCTAATGTGCCGAACTGAGACCTTTTACCCGTAGTTTCAGGTCTAACCCATATAGTAATACCATTATCCTGTAATTCCCTTATAACCTTAGTTAAAGCCTTCTTAATCCTAGCGTAGGTTTCGGCCTTAGAGGAATTACCGTAATAAGCGGTATGAAAAGTTATGGAATAACCCCCTGCTGCGTAAGCTACCTTAGCGGTATCTAAAATCCTCTTAACGCTAGCATCTACCTTAGCTTTATCCGAGGAGTTTAAGTTTATATAGTAGGGACCGTGGGCCGTTAAGGTTACATTAAGGCTTTTAGCTACAGCGCCTACTTCCATAGCTCCCTTCTCGCTTAACCTAACCCCCCTTACGAACTCCAATTCCATAGCTCCTAGCCCTAATCTCTTAACTTCCATTATGCCTTCTATAGTCCCCTTGCCTTTTGCACTAAGAGGTATACCGGCCGTACCGAACTTTAACTCCATATTTATCCCCTAGTACTATTCCTCTAAGTAAAATAATTCGCCTACTTTCACCCATGAAGGATATTGGATAGAGGTTAGCTCAAACTCACCTTCTACAGTCAATTTAGCTCTCTTATTATAGGTGAAGGGTAAGGAGAGAGTTATCCTCTTCTTAACTCCTTTAGAGGGTTTTAATTCTACCCTTATCCAAGCCCCTTTTCCCTCCTTAAAGCCTTCGAGTCCGGAGCTACCGTATTTACCCACTATTAACAATCTAGTGGTAAAGGGTACTCTTAAACCGTTAACGCATAATATTCTATCCTTAGGGATTCCTACCGTTAACGAAAGTTGTAATAAGTACCTAGGTAACAGTATAGGTAAGGGATCATGGGCGTAAAGGAAGGAAAGAGAAGGTATTACCTTGACCTTACCTCCGCTAAAGTATTCGTAAACGTATTGAGGTAAGTTACTTACGACTTCCCACGGTAGGTAGTTCTTGTACTTGACCCTAACCATACAAGCGGGGGAAGGAGGGTATTTTAAACCACTTGGTAAAGTCATTAAGATACTGATCATGCTGCCGCCTAGGTAAATTAAAAGCGTTAGAAGTACGGAGAGGGAGGAGTTCCTTACGAAGCTACTTATAGCGAAAGTCATTAAAGCCCAGGAGAAGGCGGAGAAGGAAGCCGCTAAGGCTGTTAATATGGCTTCGGTAAAGCCTCCCTGCTTACCTATTAATAAACAGGCTTCTAGCCAGCATGCAGTTAATCCTATGAAGTAAGTGAGTAGTAATGCTAAATATATGACGATTAACTTACCTACTATTAATTCTAGCCTAGATAAAGGTTTCGAGAGCAATAAAATTATACTACCCTCCTTAAACTCGCTAGGCAGACTATCAGATGCCGTTAATGATCCTACTAACACGGTTAATAAGGGGCCCGCTAATCCTGTTAACTGAATTAATGAAGGCTTAACTAATTCTATACCGTAAAACATGGCCCAAACTCTATCGGCTAAATCCTTACCTACCATCCCTAAGATAAGAGCTTTAACGTTTAGGAAGCAACTAATCAAAGCTAATACGAGAGGCGGAGTTAAGGATATGAATAGAGCGCCGTAAAATTTCCTCCTCCTGTACATTAATTTAGCTTCATACGCTACCACGGCCGTTAAAGCCCCGATAACTTATCCCCTCCCAACTATCTTGAGGTAAGCTTCCTCTATGCTGGGTCCTAATTTAACTACCTCTAGTGGGTAGCATCCCATGTTATATAATATCTTAACTATGTCCAATCTATGGTCTTCGCCCTCTCTAATCTCAATTATTAACCTGCTACTTCCCTCTACACCTACTTCCCTTACGAAGGGTAAGGATCTAAGCTTATCGACTAAGCTAGGTTTTAGAGGCCTCACCTCCAACCTTATCGTAATTCCCCTACTAGCCTTAGAGAGGAAATCCCTTAAGGGGCCGCTAAAGAGAGCTTTACCTTCATAGATTACGGTAACCTCATCACATAATGCCTTAGCTTCATAAAGTAAGTGAGAGGAGAAAAGTATGCTCTTACCATCCCTCCTTAACTGCTTTATTAAACGTTTAAACCTAATAATCCATTCTGGATCCAGCCCGGAAGTAGGCTCGTCCATTATCAAGATCGGGGGATCATTAATCAAGGCTTGCGCTAAGGCTAACCTCTGTATCATTCCTTTACTATACTTCCCTATTTTTACCCTTCTAGAGAAACTTAAACCTACTAGCTCTAGTAAGTGCTTAATCATCCTCCTTCTCTCAGCTTTACTCATACCGTAAATCCTGCCGTAAATGTCTAATACTTCCTCGGCACTAAGGCACTTAGGGAAGGGGGGGTTCTCAGGTACATAACCTATTAATTCCCTTACTTTACGTTCATCTTCAGAAGCCTTAACGCCTAGTACTTCTATTTCCCCTCCATCGAGTTTAATTAAGCCGACTATGGCCTTTAGTGCGGTACTTTTACCTGCTCCATTCGGGCCTAAGAGTGCATGAATTGAAGCCCTATGAACCTTAAAGCTTAATCCCCTTAGAGCTGTCCTCCTCCTGTACTTCTTAAATAACTTAGTTACCCGAATAACCTCTTCCATAACTCCATATAAACTGAAACCTAAAGTGAGATATATTTATGTACGAAAAGTTTATAAAATACCTAATTCAGCTACTTCATGCAATTATAGGCGATAAGAAAATCTTACCTCTTACTTCGAGTAAGTTAACTTTAGCTCCCTCCTTGATCCACAACGGTATTTTAGTTAACTTTACCTCTACTTGCTTATATTCTGGTTCAGTAAGTAAGGTTACGTAGGGGGGATTAACCGAAGTAACCATAGCCTTGACTAATTCCTCCCTCCTAAATATAAGCTTGGGATTCCTGAATAATTTAGTGAAAGGTACCTTAACGTATGAGTAATTAGTTAGGAGTAAACCCTTAACCCCACTTTTACTTATCGACTCTATAAGTAATGGATTCCCCTTGAAATCTACTACGTCCCCTTTCCTGAAGGAAGGTAGAGATAGCCTTATGGTAAGCCTAGTTACCGGTTTCCCCCTTTTATAACCTATTACCTTATTCGTTTCTAATCTCTTAGCCGCGAAGAACTTTTGAATATAAGAAGCTATCCTCCTGGCGGCATAAGTGGAAGCTAAGTAAACGTCTAACGAACCCTCCTTCTCTACCCAGTCTAATATTACAGCCCCCTTATCTACTTCATAAACTTCTTCCAAAGCCTTCGATATCGTAAGTTTTAGCTTCTCCATTTCCTCCCTACCTATGCTACGGCCGTCGGCCCTTAATTGAAGTATTGCCTTCTCCTTACCTCCCATTACTACCATACAGGAAGGACATAATGAATAAGTTACGGTTACCCTAACTAAATACTCCTCCTCGTAGGAAGGTAATTTCTCATGAACTTTACCCTTTACCTTAACCCTTATGCCTAAGAACTCTCCCTTTTTAGGCAATTTAATTAATATATCGTTCATTACCTTGACTTCCTCTACCTTCCCCTCGAACTTTAAGGATTTCCTTACCTTAGCCCTTATGGCCTCTCTTAAGGCACTTAAAGGTTGCTGGGATCTGGGACTTACCCACTTACCGCTTAAGTAATAGGAAAAACAATTCTTACACACTTTTACTTCAATTTCGGAAGGTAATCTTACTAAAGGATGCAACCTCCTATAACATTCATAGCAAAGGTTCTCTAGTAGTTCATTAGTCTCCTTACCGCAGAGAGCACAGAACCTACTTACCATCCCAACTATTACCTCCGCTTTCAAAACTTAATTAACTGAACGTGCGGTATACCGCATATTCTAATTATAGCCTCCTTAAGCACGTTATTATCCCCTATTACTATCGAAACGGAACGCTCCCCTACTGCGTTAATGATAGTAGCCTCCTTTAAAGCCTTAAGTAACTCCTCCCTTCCTACCTTACTACCTCCATAGAAATCCTCCTTTATGTGTAATCTTAACTTACCGTCAGTAAAGTACTTACCTAATAGTTCTTCGTCGCAAACCGCTAATACTACATCGTTACCCTTCTTATGGAGCTTCATATAGTAACTACACATCCCCTTCCTCATCTTATAGCCGGCCTTAAGGGTTAAAAAAGTTTCCTTTGGAGCTAAGCCCCGAACCTCCTTAAGGTAGACCAAGATCTCCTTACTATAGGAGGTAAGTATCCCTTCCTTAAGCAATCTCTTAAAAACCTTAAAGTCTTAGGGTCTGAAGGATATCCGGAGCCGAAATCTCCGTATAGCTTCTTAAGTTCCTCCACCTCCTTGTCCCTTATTACCTTAGCTACTATCGAGGCCGCAGAAACTATCGGATACCTCTTGTCAGCACCATTTTCAGCTATTACTATTACATTACTTAACCCCCTAGAACTTAGTAGCTTAACTACCTTATCGCTATATCTCTTAGCTACCGGATCGGGGGAATCTAGGTAAATTGCATAGGGAGTCTCAGTTAGGGAGCTTATTAATTCAACGGTGACCTCGGCTTCCAAATCGTTTAAGTTACCTTCCTTGCTCGTTAACTTTTCATCTATTTCCTGGGGGCTTACCACTTTAA
>NJEH01000056.1 GCA_002254595.1 Thermofilum sp. ex4484_15 | reverse complement strand
AGCTAGCATATTAACTAATTCCGCTACCTCCTGGCCTCCCGAAGCTTCGGCCCCTATTAACGTACCATCGCCTTTAGCGAATATTAGTTTAACTTTAGTGGTAGTAGCTCCGGGAAGTACTGCCGGGTGCCTATTAGGTACCTTTGCCCTACCTACTATTACTTCAAAACCCTCCTTCCTAGCTTCGTTCTCCGTCAACCCAGCTACGCCGAAAGCCCTACCACCTACTACCGTTAAGAAGGCTCCTACGTACCCTTTAAGTCTCTTAGTCACCCTAAGGTTATATAGGTTAAGTACAGCTACTCTAGCTTCATGAGCTGCTATCGAAGCTAAATATAAAGGTTTAGGCTTGCCTGTTAAAAAGCTCTTTTTCTCCGCGCAATCCCCTATAGCGAAGATGTTAGGATCGCTAGTCCTCATATACTCATCTACTGCTATCGCCCCGCTCTCCCCTATTTTTAAGCCGGCCTTAGCGGCTAATTCCACATTAGGTTTAACTCCTACACAAAGGACTACTACGTCCGCGGGTATCCTAGTACCATCATTTAACTCAACCCCCTCTACTTTTTCGTTACCGTAAATCCTCTTAGCAGCCCTACCCGTTAATATCCTTACCCCCTTCTCCCTTAACCTCCCCTCGGCCTCCTTAGCGAACTCCTCATCTAAATTGAGGGCTAAGCAATGGGGTAACATCTCGACTATCGTTATATCCTTCCTTAAGTTCGAAAGATCGTCAGCTAACTCTACTCCTATAAACCCTCCCCCTATTATTACTACCCTTTGCGCCTTCCTTACGGCTTCCTGGAATTCGCTTAAAATATTGTAATCCTTTATAATGGTATAAACGCCCTTCAAATCAGTACCATCTATAGATCGAGGGACAAAAGGTAAAGCGCCAGTAGCTATTATTAGCTTATCATAAGCATACGTAGCCCCCGACTTAGTAATTACCGTCCTAGACTCGCGATCTATCTTAACTACTTCATCGGTTATTATCTTGATACCTAAGTCCAAAAGGGGCTTATCGGGTAAGAGGTTTCTATTGCAAGTCTCTATGGTGGAAGCTAAGTAAGGTATGGCACAAGGTATAGGAGGATTATCGCTAAGCCTAAAAACTGCAACACTTTTATCAGGATATAACTTCTTAGCCGTTAAAGCAGCGGTATACCCGGCCGCGCTACCTCCAATTATTATTATATCGTAACTTTCAGTTCCCACGATACCTCACCGAACTTTGACTAGAATTACAATTCTCTTACTTAATTTATTTTTCGTCTGAGTGGCCCTTCCTCTTACTTAGTTTGAGCGAACCGCTCGGTCTCCTCCCTTAAGCTTAAATTCCTCTACGAACCTAATCAACTTAGCTTCACTAATGTACTTCTTAATATCGCTTACCACCCCTCTTAACAATAACGGTAATCTCTCTAGTGAGAAAACTTCCATAGGTAACTTAACGGTAATAATCCCTCCCTCTACTTTCGCCACTATATCCTCTCTCTCCACCGTCCTTAACCATCTGTGGACTAATTCCCTAACCTTTTCCTCTAAGTTCTCTACCCTCTTAATTATCTTAATTTTATAGACCAAGGTCTTATCGGCTAAAGGATGGTTAAAATCTATTACTACCCTTCCACCACCTACGCTTCTAATGACCCCTTTTAAGCCATTTATTTCAACTTCTCTATTTACCCTAGGTATAATTCCCCTCTTACTTAATTCTAAGGCAGGTAATACCTTAATCTTCTTAGGATCCCTCCTACCGAAAGCCTCTTCAGGAGGTAACTCTATCTCTTTCTCCTCGCCTACTTCCAATCCTTCCAGCCGCTTCTCTAATCCCCTAGGTAACCAACCTTCGCCTAAGATTATGAAGAAGGGTTCGTAAATCCTACCCTCCTCGTATATTCCGTGCTTCTTAGCTTCCTCTTCATTAGTAGTATCGAATACCTTACCTTCGTTCTTTATCATAGCTGTGTACTCTATGAGTATATAATCCCCTTTACTTAAAGGCATCCCAGTACCCCTTAATCATACCGCATAGAAGAATATTTAAATTTCTAATAAGGCTCTCATTACCTCCTTTAATAGTAATACTACGGAGTACAGTACGTTTTCGTCGCCCTTGGGGCTCGATCTAAGCCCTTTTCTAGCTATCCTTATCATATCCTCAGAGGTTAAGATACCTTTAAGCCATACAAAAGCTAATAAGCTCTCTACTAGATCCCCATTACTTAATTCCTCTCCCTTCACTTTAAGCCTCTCCCTTAACTTAAGGGTTTTACAAGCCTTACTTAATACCTCATTTTTAACTCTTATACCTATGGGCTTACCTAGTTCTAATGAAAGAGCAGCGGAATATATGAAATTAATTAAGGAATCGCCTAACCTAGCTAATCCTTTAGTTAATAGAATTTCATCATTACTTCCTCTTAACACTCTTTAAGGCCACCTCGAAAGATCTGCTTAATTCATCCATTAACTTTATTATATCTCTTAGGGCCCTCTTAAGGAGTTCCTCGGGATCTCCCTTCTTAACCCTTATGAAGAGCTTAGGCGCTCCTAAGAGAGGATGAGGTATATCATAGCCAGCATATTCCACCTCAGGATATGAATTTAAGAAGTCTACTAGTAAGTTACAGAAGGTATGACCCTCACCTATAATTTCCAGCTCTAGATTGTTCCCCTCCTTATTTAGTATCCTAACCTCCACTACTTACACCCTTTAAGCGCTCTTTTAAAATCTCGAGGACCGTATTAAAATTTTTAGTTAAGGTGATACTACCATCCTTCCTCTTATCTAAAAAGCCCTCTCTTAGTAATTCATTTACGACTTCATTAACCCTCTTACAACTCAAGGTAGAGTAAAGCGCTATTAACCTCCTAGCCGAGGAAGTTAAGGGGAAGGACATAGCCTCTTTATACGCCTTAGAGAGAGCCCTAGCGTTCTCTATCACAGTCCTTGAGGGGGCTTTAGACTTTATATGTTCCCCCTTAATGTAAGCTTCGTACCCTTTTATTTCCAATAATTTAACTAATAGAGCTATAGGTATAGCTACCTCTAAATTAGCCCTAGCTAATGAGGTTAACGGTATGGAATAAAAACCCTTACTATCTCTCCTGCCCTCATACTTTATTTCGGAGATAACCCTCCTAGCCTCTCTCACTGCCTCTTGGACGGTTATTGGATCTCCAGTAAAAGTAATTCTAACCTCATCCAGTTTAGTCCTCATGGTCAACGTAACTGTCCTAATTTTACGCTGAACATCCTGTAACGCTTCTATTAAATGCCTTAATTCCTTCTCGTCCCTTACCCTAAATATCAATCGCCTAGATGATGGCCACTTACCTATTTTCATTTTAACATATATAGGAGCGATACCTTACGTTTAAAGTTGAGTTTACAGTTCTTACAGTATAGGTTATATCCCTTTAGCGTTAGTGGCTTTAAACAATGGGGGCAGAAAGCTAATATTACGCCGTACTCCTTCCCTTTAGTAGAGATCAGGTAAGGAGGAGCTTTACCTTTAATAATTTTAGCCCTTATAACGTCACCTACTCTCATTACTTCATATATATCCCTTACCTTCGATGTACTTATGTTAGGCACGTAAAGTACTCCAGTTAACGGAGTAGAAAGGTTTCCCTTACCTTCGATCTCGAATATATCCGCTACTACGGCCGGAGACCTTATGCTAGTCACCATAGCCCTTACCGTATCGCCAGGTGAGGGAAGTAACGGTTTGTTCCTATTTAGGGGTTCAACGGTTAACTCCTTATTTTCCATATCTACCTTAATTAGGCCTACTACTTTCGCTATTACATTTCCACTTACCTCGTAAACATTTAAGGAAGGTAGGAATTCCTCTATTACTGCTACCACCTCCCCGGGCACTACTAAGTTACCCTCATACTTCACCACAATATCATCACCTTACTACTCGCTATCCTGAAAGCTATTTTTAGAACTGTAAGCATCTACTTTACCTTTACCTCGCGTTCCTTTTTCAGGTATTAACCTTACTGAGCCTTAAAGCTACTACTCTTACTTTATGGTATCTTTCCTTATGTGAGGGTAGGAAGGCTGGTATACCTATAGCTCCACTCCATAATACCTCAACCACCCATCCCTTTATCTTTACGTAACTTAGTAGGTAATTTAGGGTTACTTCCTTATGGAAACTATAAATTACGTTAGCTAACTCCATAGCAGCTTTTAGGAACTTCACGTCAGCCCCTCTCCTATGTACTCCGAAAGGCGGGTTCTGAATTACCACGTCCGCTTTCTTAGCTAGGGGTAGTAAGCCCACTTCCGCGCATACCAGGTCTATTACGCTATCATACCCTTTAGCCTTTATATAGCTGTAGGCATGTCTTAAAACCTCTAAATCTATATCGACTCCTACCACTCTTCTAGCTCCTAGAAGCGCTGCCCCTACGCTTAACCTACAAGTACCGCAACCTAGATCCATTACGAACTTACCGGGTATATCACTATTTTCGAAGGAGGCCTTCCAAAGTACTAATGAAGCTAATTCCGGGGGGGTAGGGTACTGTTCTAAATCTATCTTCGGCTCCTTAAATCCCGGTATTCCGTTTAATAAACGTATTAAAGTTTTCCTCCTTAAGTACTTCATTAAATTTCCACTTTAAACCTCAATATCGCCGCTATACCTCCGAACGACTTCTTTAAAGCTTCACCTTCTTCAGTATTACTAGAAATTATCCGAACCTCAGCTCCCGTCCTCTCGGCTAATTCTATTAAGTCCTCTATAAGGGGTTTACTCCTCAATACCGTAACGTTCCCACCACATTTAGGACACTTTATCTCACTTAATTCCCTAACGGTCCTAGAGAACTTATGAGAACATGCGTTGCATTTAGCTTCTACTCTATAGCCTCCGAGCTTAGAAGAGAGCAATAATTTACTTACAGCCCCTAGTTCTAAGGCCCTCCTAACTTCCCTTTCACCGTATGTAGCCAAACCGGTATCATTAACTACATGATATAGAAACTCCTGTACTTCCCTTTTTTCCTTAAAGTACTCTACGTTCTTTAAGACCTCACCGGACGCCTTTAAGAGCTCGTAAATACCTTCCTCGCCACTATAACCTATGTCCAGGACAGCTAGTACCTTATTTTTTAATTCGTAATGTAAATAATCTCCTCTAACGAACTCCTCCTTAGTAGGACCGGGGCCTCCCACTATTATACCGGCTAAGTCGTTGAGTTGTAGGAATACCTTATTAGCGTGCTCCCCTACTCTCTTATAATATTCATGGGCCATTTGCTCTATTATCCTAGCGAACCTCCTAGCGGATTGCCCACCGGCTTTATGCTTACCTGGTACACCTGAAGTAACTCTATCTACTATCTCCACGCTTTTACCCCTTAATACGGCTATAGTAGCCTCACTCCTATCCATGGCTATTAACCCGTAGGATTCTTTAACTTCTATCATATCCTCCAAGATTTCCGTATGGAATATCGAGTCGCACCTATACAGATACGTAGTGAGCTTTTGCGGCGGTTCTAATACGTAAATTTCAAGCTTTTCG
>NJEH01000055.1 GCA_002254595.1 Thermofilum sp. ex4484_15 | reverse complement strand
GCTCATGGCCCTAGCCCAAGAAAGCAAAGCGCCGGTTACTAAGCTCCTTAAGGTTAAGGGAAGGGTGATCGTGAAGAAAGCCTTAAATGGGCCCGCTCCCATACAACGGGCTACCCCCTCCATATAGGGATCCAGTAAAGCTATCCCATCCTTAACGGAATCTATCAGCAGAGGGGCACTTATGAACGTGAATACGGCTACGATCGCCCAAAAGCTATCTTCCAATACTATATTTAAACTCCTTAAGATCGAACCTATATCGCTATGCGGCCCAAAGGCCACTAGTAACATAATTCCTACTACCGCATGGGGTATGACTAAGGGGAGGTCCACTAAGGCCTCCACTAGCGCTTTACCTTTAAAATCGTATCTAGCTATTAAGTAAGCTAGTGGTACTCCTAGCATTATTAAGATTAAGGTAGATAAGGTAGCTGCCTCCAACGATAAAGTCAAAGCTTTAATTACCTCGCTACTACTTATTACGTAAGCTAGGGAGTTCGCGTTAAGGGAGATGAATAACGCTAGGAGGGGGTACGCTAGGAACGCCAATATTACCGCGGAAACTATACTAAAGGAAATAACTAACCTATTCAACGTTTAAGTACACCCGGTACCCCACCGTAGTAAAGGAACCTACTTAAGAATGGTTGTCCACAACGTTTAAATACATCCCTCCCCCTATCGCTTAAAAGGAACTTAATGAAGTCCATAGCCCCTGCTAAGTTAACAGCCGTTTTAGGAACGGTAATACCGTAAACTATCGGGGCCCCCGTTAGGGCTCTTTCCTGAGCGGTCCCTGCCATTATATGTACGACTACCTTAGAGTAGAAGCGCGAAAGGGAAGGATATCCTAGGTTCAGCTCCGGCGGTAGTTCTAAATGAGGTAACTTATGTTGTATCGCTACGCTTTCGTACTCGAAGGCGTAATCTAAGGTACCTGCCTCTAGGAGGGCTATTAAGGTTACGCTCTTGCTCCTAACCCTTATCTTACCGGTTTTAATTTCCAAATCCGGGGGTACGTAAATATGTAGTTTACCCCCCCTCCTTTCGACGCTAATATTAGTCTTATCTACTACTAGCTCCTGGAGTACCTCCCTACCGTAAAGGAAGTTAGCTAAGGCTAAGGCCGTTAAGACCCTATAACCGCAGGGATCGTCGTTAGGGTTGGAGAAACCGTAAGTTACCCCCTCCCTTCTTAGTATTTCGAACCAATTGGACGAATTTACATCCCTAGAGTACTTACTCCTATCGGTATAGCAAATTACTAACCTATTGGTAGCGAAAGCTATGGCCCAGCTCGCGTATTTAGGTATCATGTACTTCAGTATCAACCTGTAATCGGCTAAAGCTAAAACGTCGCACCTACGCTTCAACTCCGTAACCTTCCTAACGGCTTCCACGCTACCTGAAGGTTCTATGATTACGTTTACCCCCGGATGGCTCTCGGAGTAAAGGGATGCTACTTCTCTTAAGGGGACGTAAAGGCTACCGGCGCAGAATACTATTAGCTCCCCGCTCCTCGGAGTACTTAGCGACCCCCTTAAGGTAATTAACGTAATGATTAAGGCGATAACCCATATCCTAAACTTAAACGGCTTCCCACACTTCTTGGACATCAGGTCTCACTATAGTTTCAATAGGTGATATAAGCCTTACCTCATCGCCTTAGGGCATTTAACCCTTAAATTAACCGCCCGTAAAATAATTAGGGGTAGGTAATGAAAGTAGGTATAGTAGGTACGGGCTTAATGGGTTCGGGCTTAGCGAAGAGATTGGCCAAGGTGGGTTATGAAGTACACGTCTGGAATAGGACGAAGGAGAAAGCCCTTAAGTTAACCGATTTCGGAGTTAAAGTAGAGGATACCTTAAGGGATTTAGTGAACGAAGTATCTACCATTCACATATTCGTAAGCGACGATGAAGCTGTAAGGGAGGTAGTTTACGGTAAGGGAGGAATATTGGAGGCTATAAGTCCAGGTAAGCTAGTTATAAATCACAGCACCGTAACCCCATTACTTAACGTAGAATTGTATAACACGTTTAAATCCAAAGGTGTGGATTTCCTGGAATGCCCAGTACTAGGCAGTTGGCCAGAGGCAGAGGAGGGGAAGCTCGATTCCTTAGTAGGCGGCGAACCTAAGACCTTCGAGAAGTACGAGGAGCTATTAAGGAGCTTTTCGAGGATAGTATTCTACGTAGGTGAAGTAGGTAAGGCTTCGGCGTTAAAACTAGCTACTAACCTAATGCTATTCAACATAGCTCTTTCCCTTTCCGAAGCCCTCTCCTTAGCGGAGGTTTGGGGCGTAGAACCTAATAAGGTCCTAGATTACTTTAGCAGGACTTGGCTTAAGGCCGTAGCCGAAAGGTACGGTAGGAGGTTACTTAGGGAGGAGCAGATCGTACGTTTTAGGCTAATACTAGCGGCTAAGGATTTAAGCTACGCTACCTCCTCAGCTAGGATTAAGGGACAACCTATGCCGCTAACTTCTACATCAGCGCAAGTTTATCTAGAGGCCGCAGCTAACGGGTTCTCGGAGGAGGATTACAGTAGGATTTACTACTTCATAAGAAGACGGGCAGGCAGATAAAGTACCACTATGCTTACCATAGACGTTTCCAGAGTATGAACTCAAAGGTTCCATGCAAAATTTTATATAATTTTTGTTACAAGAAGAAAACCGTAACTTAATTAAGGGTGGTGAAGTCCGTGTCCGTTAGGCGTTTACTGACCGTTATTGCGTGTAGTATTATAATAGCGCTTTTAGCGTCCTCTAGCTTTAACTGGGCCCTAGCTCAAAAACCATATGAGGGCGTAAGGATAACGGTACTAGTCCATTCCGGCCATCAAGCAGTACCCTGGTATAAGTATGCTAAATACATTAAGGAGAGATACGGTATAGAATTGGTGGTCGTAGAGGCGCCCCCCGAGGAGCTATTTACTAAGGCATTATTGGGTATAAGGTCTAAACCTGCTAAATACGATATAATACAGTTCAATAGCGCTTTCGTAGCCGACTTAGCTCCGTATCTGTTGCCCCTGGATGATTATATAATAAAGACCCCCGGAGAGGGTGGAGTAGCTTTTGGAGATATACTCCCCTGCTTCAGGGAATACCAGGATATGTGGGGAGGTAAGATTTACGCACTTACGATAGATGGGGATATATTCTTCCTTTACTATAGGGCCGATCTCTTTGAAAACCCGATAGAAAGGAAGGCCTTCAAGGCTAAGTACGGCCACGACCTAGAGCCGCCTAAGACCTGGGGAGAATTTCTGGAGATAGCTGAATTCTTCACTAGGAAGAAGGGAGAGAAGCTTTGCGGCCAGACCCTACAGAGGGACTTCTACGGTGCCGCTTTTCAGCTAAAGCCCCCGAGGGTATTCTACTGGTATCTCTTCGTTTACTGGCCCTATATAGCAGCCGCTACCAAGGGGGAGCCGCATTACTTCGATCCTAAGACTATGAAACCCTTAATAAGTACTGAAGCCGCTATAAAGGCTTTAGAAGTCTTAAAGAAGGCTACTAAGTACATGCCTCCTGGCGTACTAGGGTGGGAATGGGACGAAACCTTTACTGCGTTCATGAAGGAGGGATGTGTAGCTATGACCATACACTGGCCGGACGAAGGTAAGAGAGCACCCGAATTGGCCCCGCTACCCATACCCAACCCGCCTAAACCTAAGCTGGGAGTAACCTTACCTCCGGGTGTAATAGGGCCGGACGGCAAATTATATCGTTACACCATGATCGATGCGGCCTGGGTAGCCGGCATCGCTAAGAATAGCGCCCATCCTGATGCGGCCTGGGCTGTATTAAGCTTCATATGTAGCCCTAGGTGGGACTTGGAGAGAGTAATGGCCCCTACCGACTTCATGCCCGATACCGGTCACGACCCCTATAGGTATTCACACATCTATTCCCCTAGGTTCCTAACCCTTAAGCCATGGTTTAAGGTAATGATCAAGGCCTACGAGGAGGCGGCCTTACACGGCTTCCCCTTATTAAAGATGCCGGGGGCCTACGAGTACTTAGAGAAATTGGCCACCTACGTCCATGCTTACTTATCTGGCCAGATACCTGACGCTAAGGGTGCTCTTGATAAGGCAACGGCAGAGTGGGAGAAGATAACTAATAGGTTTGGAAGGGAGTCCCAGAGGAGAGCTTATTTAGCTATGTGGGGTTTGGGTGCCTAAAGTGAAATTAAACGAATCTACTTTTTTTGTACTGCCGGCGGTTATAGTTCTTTTACTAGTTGTCGTATTCCCATTGCTATACAGCGTATATGTAAGCCTTTATAATTACGATCTGCTCCTCCCTTCGCCTAACTTTATAGGACTCGGCAATTATTTAGAAGCCCTAGGCGATAGTAGGTTCATAGCCTCACTAATTAGAACTGGGGAACTGGTAATCATGTGCGTAACGGTTCAGTATCTATTAGGGCTACTATTGGCCTTAAGCCTTTACTATCATGTAGGTAGATTCAGGGGATTAATAGTGGCTCTCTTATCGATACCGCCTATGATACCTCCGGTAGTGATAGGCTATATGGGTAGGCTTATCTTTCATCCTGTAGCTAGCCCTGTGAACTACCTCCTAGAGGTAGTTCACATCCCAGCGAAACCTCTATGGCATACTTCAGCTCAAACGTCACTCCTTACAATATTCTTACTAGATACTTGGCAATGGACCCCCTTCATGATGCTACTATTGCTATCGGGTTTAATGGCGATACCCCAGGAGTACTTAGAAAGCGTTAGGATAGATGGCGCTTCGCCCTGGCAGGAGGTAAGACACGTAGTCCTACCGCTACTTAAGACGGTTTCGGTAGTAGCCATACTCTTCCGCGCCCTCGATATACTAAGGATCTTCGATATAATTTACGTATTAACGTATGGAGGTCCCGGGACCTCCAGCGAGGTCGTTTCATTTTACATATACTTAACTAGCTTTAATTATTGGAGAATAGGTTATGGAGCTGCTTTAAGTTGGTTACTTACCATTATATTGAGCTTATTAGCTATGATTTACCTGAAGTACGTTGTTAAATCCTTCTGAGGTGGATTGAGAGTGGGGGGTAGGACTTCTGCTTTTAAATTACTCGCTTACGTAATAGTGGCTTTAGCGGTAGTAATTACTTTCTTCCCCATATACTGGATGCTACTCACCTCCCTAGCGCCAGGTAAGGAGGTCATGGTATATCCCCCTAAGTTCCTCCCCACTAAATTAACCTTAAAATGGTGGGAGTACACCTTAAGCCATATAGGGGCATCGCTCGTAAATAGTATTATCATAGCAGGTTCCGTTTCGTTCATCTCCACTACATTAGGTTTTATAGCTGGTTACGGTTTCGCTAGGTTCAGGAGGCCGGATGATAGTACTTTATTTTGGATACTCTCCATACGCTTCATGCCCGCTATAGTAGCGGTGATACCTTACTACCTGTTGTTTAATGCGCTAGGGCTACTCGATACCTATCCTGCCGTCATCATCCCCCATTTAAGTATAGGTATACCTTTCGCTGTATGGCTACTAAGGGGGGCCGTGACCGCTATACCTAAGGAGCTAGAGGAGGCAGCTTTAGTAGACGGTTGTAGTAGGCTAAGGGTATTAATTAGGGTAGTATTTCCTTTACTATTA
>NJEH01000054.1 GCA_002254595.1 Thermofilum sp. ex4484_15 | reverse complement strand
AACCGGTAACTTATAATAAGGGGTTAGCGGAAAGATGTATTAAATATGCCAAGGAAATCATTAGATGGGTTAAGGAAGAAGCTTCTAAAGTCGAGGGAGGAGAAAGTTAGGAAGGGGGATAAGCTACTAAGGGAGTACGTTGAAAGGATAGTCAAGGAATACCCTGAGTCAACGGTAATCCTTTTCGGTTCTAGGGCTAGGAGTAAGGCCCTTAAAATAAGCTGCTTATTATAGAGGAATTAAGGAAGTTAAAACCTAGAGGATTACCCTTAGATCTTATGGTAATAAGTCTGAGGGAGCTTAACGATCCGTTAATTTCTGCTATGCTTAAGGGATGTAAGATATTATATAATGGATTGGGAGTTGATATCAATGCTAAATCTTAAGCTCCGTAACGAGTAGAGGCGATGCTTTCGTATTATTTATATTACAGGTTAGTTGTAAGGGAAAAATCTCGATGAAAATAATTAGCAACAAGGAAGTCACTAAGCCGTATAGACCTATGGCCTCGCAAAGTACTACGCCCAGTACTAACCTGGAGAATATCTCAGGCCTCCTAGCGCTACCTAAAGCTAAGGACCTACCGCAACTACCTATACCTAAACCGGAGATTAAAGCGGTAAAACCCATAATACAACCGGCCGTAAATGCCATTAACGCTTTACCTAGCGAATCTATACTACCCATTTTAAGGATAAGTAGTAAACCCACTATTAACCCGTAGATGGCTAAAGCTTCGGCTAGAACTACGGAAATTATATTCCTACTAGCCACTTCGGGTTTTTCACTACCGGCCCCAGCTATAGCTTTCGAACTCCATGATATACCTATTAAGGCTCCTAGCGCCGAAAGGCCTACCGATAGGGCTACGGAAGAGTACTTTAATAGCTCTAATGAAAGCCCATCAACCATAGGCCTGTACACCCGCTCTTACGTAAGGGTTAGCTTCATTTAAGGTTAACGTTTTATGCAGAAAGGGATAATATCCTACGGATGGCTTGATGATTGGTAATTCCGGTTCTAAGTTAAGAGCGTTAATTGAGTTAACTAGGTTCGAGCACGGCTTAATGGTAGTTCTAGCTATCGTTATAGGCGCTCTGAGTTCAGGAGAGCTCCCGCTTAATATCAACCTAGCGTTAGCTTCTTTAAGTGGCCTACTAGTAGAAATAGGAATATTTACGCTAAACGATTACCTTAACGTAGCTGAGGACTCGGTAAATAAGCCTTGGAGGCCTATAGTTAGGGGGGATGTAAGTAAAGGTGAGGCTTTAATGTTAAGTTCAATAGCGTTATGCTCGGCTCCATTAATATCCTTACCCCTATTATTTGATGGACTTACTTACGCTTTCGCTATACTTATAACGGCGTTAGTTCTAGGTTTAGCTTACGATGTAAAATTGAAAAAGTTACCCTTAATTGGACATTGCTCGGTGGCCTTCTCTACGGCCTTACCTTTCATGTACGGTTCCTACCTAGCAAGGGGGCCCACGCCCTTAACCTTATCCTTCTTCATCTTAGCTTTCTTAGCTTCATTAAGTAGAGAAATAATTAAGGGAGTACAGGATATAGAAGGCGATAGAAGAGCGGGCATAAAGAGCTTAGCCGTACTTTACGGACCCTCCTTAACCTTAAAGTACGCCTTTGCGATTATGGTAATAGCTATAGTTATGAGCCCCTTACCCCTTCTTTTTATTAGGAATAGGATCGCTTACATGTTAATGATTACCCCTTCCGATTACTTATTAGCCCGCGCTAGCTTAATAGCCCTTAGGTCTCCTAAGGGAAGGGACCTAGAAAGATCTAGAAGGTTAAGTTTAATAGGTATGGGCTTGGGGATGGTTGCTTTCCTAATAGCTTCTCTTTAAATTTAAAGGTAGTTTTCAGTTAAATGGAGTTAAACCTCTTAAGCAAAACAGTTATAATGGAGTTCTGCATTTAGAAATGGTGTATAACTTTACGTAGTTCTCGGGTAAAGGATCGGTGTCCAGATGAGGGGGGGCTTAAGGCGGCTCGGGAAGGTACTTCACGTATCCCAAAGTGGAAGGATAATAGTTAGGGCGGAGGTAATAGCCCCCCTCTACGCCCCTGTCTACGATAGACATTTAAGGGAGGTAGGTAGGGTCTGCGATGTATTGGGACCCGTATCCTCTCCTTACGTAGCTGTCGAGCCTATAAGGAGCTTAATAGGTAGTATACGTAAAAATGATTACCTTTTTGTAAAAGAAAATAATATTTTTAGGCATAAAGGTAAATAGGAAATAATCTGAACTGAGGAAAGGGTAGGTATGAGTAGGGGGAGGCTAAGGGAAGGGGATAGCGACCCCCTCCAGAATAACGTTTGTCCCATTTGTGGTAGTGAAAGAGTTATCTTCGATCCGGTAAGGGGAGAATACGTCTGTATGGATTGCGGCAACGTATTGGAAATAGCAATAGATATGGGGCCGGAGTGGAGGGCCTTCACCCCGGAGCAGAAGATAAGGAGGACGAGGGTAGGTTCCCCACTTTCCCCTCTTAAACCTAACGGAGGGCTATCTACGGTAATAGATTGGAAAAATAAGGATTGGAGCGGCCATAGTTTAAGCCTCTCGAAGAGACTTCAGGTATCTAGGCTTAGGAAGGCCAATAGGATGTTTAATGCGATACCTTCGGAGAAGAACCTAAGGTTAGCATTAAGCGAAATAGAGAGGTTAGGTTCGCAATTGGGGATACCTAGGGCTGTTATGGAAGAAGCCGCGATATACTATCGAAGGGCTGCTAAATCTAAGTTAATTAAGGGAAGATCGTTAGAGAGCATGGTAGCAGCTTGCGTTTACGCTGCCTGCAAGATAGGTAACGTACCTAGAAGCTTGGACGAGATAGCTAAGGTATCTAAGTCGGATAGAAAGGAGATTTCAAGAAGTTATAGGTTAATAGTTAATGAAGGTATAGTACCCAAGATACCTCCCTCTAAGGCCGTTGACTTCATACCTAGGTTAGTTTCAGAGCTTAAATTATCGGTAAGGGTGCAACATTGCGCAGTAGAGATCATAAAGATAGCGAATAGGATGGGCTTAAGTAGCGGTAGAATACCTGAGGGGTTAGCGGCCGCTGCCGTTTACCTTGCGACTATAATTCATAACGAGAGGAGGACACAGAAGGAGGTAGCTGCCATAGCTAATGTAACTGAGGTTACCATAAGGAATAGGTTCAAGGAATTAGCATCTAAACTGAATTTCCTAGTTTACGTTTAATTTTTTATTTTTAGGGGTCCGTTATTTTCCCCCTATTCTACCTTTTAGTGCTCTTCCTTACTTTACTTATAGGGTTAACGGCCTCTCTAGTGGGCATAGGAGGTGGGGTATTCTTAGTACCCCTTTTCAACTTACTTATGGGATTGAAGATGAGGGAGGCGGTAGGTACAAGCCTTTTCGTTATATTCTTTATAGCTTTCACGGCTTCCTATTCTTACTGGAGGAGAAAGTTAGTTTCCTGGAGAATAGGCCTAATAATGGAGGGGGGGAGCGGGCCTGGAGCTTTCTTAGGCTCGTTAGCTTCCCATTATCTCCCTTCCTCCTTAGTAAAAATAGCCTTCATAGCCCTCTTAACTTACGTAGCCGTTAGGATGTGGAGGAGGGAGGAGGGAGGGGAGAGGATTTATTATCGTAAGCTTAATGTGCCGTGGTTATTGGCTATAGGTTTCGCCGCCGGCTTCTTAAGTGGATTGCTGGGAATAGGAGGAGGTGTAGTAAAGGTGCCTATCTTAACTATCTTGGTGGGGTTACCCATGCATTCAGCTGTAGCTACTTCAGAGTTCATGATAGTAATTACCACGTTAACGGGCGCTTTAACCCATGGGTTCTTAGGTGATATAGTATATATCAACGGCTTACTTATAGCTCCTTGCGTTATAATTGGTTCGTTCCTAGGAAGTAAGTTATCGGTCCGACTGAAGCGAGGTACCTTAAGGAAGGTATTCTCGGTAGTAATGGGGTTAATAGCCTTAAGGATGGGCCTTAGTCTCCTCTAAAGCCGCTAGTTAAGGTAGGAAATCGGTAATGGGTCTCTTACCCTTATGGCCGTTAGGCCATTCAATCGAAATAAAGGCCTTAAAGTTGATATCTTCAGAAGCCCCCCTTAAGGTACGAATTCTTACACATAGAGGGGTTTTTATCTAACTCACCCATATATTATTTACAAATAGAAACATATAAATATTTTTATATACAACCGTTCAATAAAATGAACAATTAACGTAATTTAAACTTCAACTCATAAACCTCCCTTTCAGGGGATTTAAGTTCATAAAACGTTACCTCCTTACCCGTAAGGCCTTCTAGGAAACCCGTTAGGAAACCTGTTACTACATGTTTAATTATCCTTTCCCTTATCGCTTCATAGCGGGATTCTACCGGCTGGACTTTCAGCGCTACCCTAACTTCCTCCTGAGTTACGGAAAGGTCATAAACCTTAAAGAATCCCATGAACTCCGTTAGCCTATTTAAAACTTCTATTTCACCCACCGAGGCTAGCTTAGCTAATTTAAATACCCCCTTCCAAAATTCCCTACCGCTCTCCAACGAACTTTCATAAAGTAAAGCATCAGCTCCCTCCCTTAATACATCATATAGCTTCTTAATGAAACGGAATAACACATCATAGGGCAGTAAGAATAATAAGTGACGACCTACTCTAATACCCCTTTCGGACCAGATTACCTTAATCCTTAAGCTACCTATCTCTAAGGGAAGCTCCATGAGCTACCACTTATTCATCGATCGGGGAGTTAACTAGTACTATTAAATTAACTCTTCATGACCTTAATTAAAATTTTTAAATATAATTTAAATATAACGTTAAACTATCTTATGCCTGTACTTATAATTAACCCAAAAATAACTAAAACTAAAAATTTACCCACTTACTTAAAAAACTCTACGTTTTAAGGCCATACCGGAGATAACGGAGATATGAAGACCGGCCTATAAGTTATCGGGGTGGTGGTTATCCTAGTCGGAGAAGTAAAAGCATAACTGAAGGCCGAGCTAAAGTTGCCATACAGCCTATGCCTTTCGTAGTAGGCTTGCCAAGGCTTATTGGGGTTCCAGTACCAAACTGAACCCGTTCCGAAGACCCCTAATCCTGTAGCTTGGATAGTATTGTTAAGCATGTAAGGGCTGGAACTTATGGTATAGGAATTGTAAGCGTTAAGCGAAGTAGCTCCGTAGAAGCTCCAACCGGAGGAAGCCCCTAAAGCTGGGTTAGTGTAAGTGAACCAGCCCGTGGCTTGTCCTCCTTCAGCTCCTAATATGTTTACCCCTGTATAATTCATTAACTGCGCGGTTACGTTAGCCGTAAAGCTAGTCCATCCGTTAAGCCCGAAGGCCCCGTTAGCTTCGGCTACCCCGAAGGACTCAACTACATCCCCAAAGGAGGATGAAAAGGTAGCTGAGTAACCCCCAGATGCGGTAGCGTACCTGTATATGTTACCGGTAATCCACTCAGGAGTAGCTAATGCTAAAGGCACTAACAGCAATACCAGTACTACGGGTATAATTAGCGTTTTCATACAATACTATATTTCTAACGCTCACTTATATAGCTTTTTAAAAATAGTAAATTAAAATGTTATCAACTTACTATTTTTAAAATGATTTAGGACAATTGAAGAATTTGTAAGATAGGAAACTGCCTTAGCTATAACTTAGTCCTTTAGGGGTTGACCCTTACCTTAGAGTATTCCCATAAAAAGGATAGTAGAATAAGTATAGGGCTTCTTTAAGTACCTCTTAACCTATCAGCTAAATCCTTAAACTCTGGGTGCACATATTCTCCTCTCTCTATTACCTTACTTCCATCCGCCCATACAGTAGGGTTCATACAGATACCGTCGGTATGGGATTTAGCTAAGCCTAACCTGCCTTTAAAAGTAGCGGACTGACTCCCTAGTCCCCACTTTATAACGCCCATACTCTTTCATCCTCGAGTATATTACCCATTAGACGATCCCCTGGATTACAACCGTAAGATATATGAGCTATGCGGAACATCTTAAGGTCCTTCAGGCTTTTAAGCCAATGCTCGAATATCTTCGCCTCCCTCCACTTATCTTTATTATCTTCCCCTCTTTTACTTCTAAGGCTATGGGCTCCCTTAAGACACCTAAATCCTCCAGTGGCCAAAGAGAGCTGTCGAATACTATGGTGCCATTTATACTTTCCTCCTTAGGAGCCTAATCCACCTGGCCGAACAACATATATTCCCCAGGACCGGTAACC